>JBDRBM010000061.1:0-4390 GCA_043822665.1 Candidatus Omnitrophota bacterium | reverse complement strand
GGACCGCTCTGAACATAACAATAAAATGGCAAAAATCAAACTAGATCTGCATGATATTTTCAATAAGGGGCGATCGATTGAGAGCGAGCTTAAGCGTGTTATTCGAGAAGCCGTGGATAAAAGGATAGCTCTTGTAGAAATTATACCAGGAAAGGGGAGCGGGCAGTTAAAAAAGCATGTTTTGCGATTCTTACAGGATAAAGAGATAAAAAAGCTCTATCATAGGGTAGAGAAGGATAGTAAAAATTTTGGAAGGATTTTTGTGCATTTTAGGTTTTAATGAAATGGGGACAGTGAAACGTCCCTGTTTACTGTTTACCACTGATTGATCGGGTAGACGTTTTCTAAGCGTTTCCCAAACCCTAAACAAGGAGGATAGAATATGTCTGTCAAAGAAATAACGGTAGAGAACTTTAATGTTACAGAGTTTATTGAGGAAAAGGCAAAAGAGATCGCTGGTCTTGTAGGTAGCGGTGTGGCTATTAACGCGCTTTCAGGAGGGGTAGATTCTTCAGCTGTTACGATGTTGGGACATAAAGCCCTGGGAGACAGGCTTAAGACATATTTTATAGATAATGGAATAATGAGGGAAGGTGAACCCGAAAGGATTAAGGCATTATTTAATAAGCTTGGGGTCCATATAGAGATAATTGACGCGCAAGATGAATTTTTTAATGCGTTAAAAGGCCTAACCGATCCTGAAGAGAAGAGAGAAGCGATTACCCAGACTTTTTATAAAGATGTATTTGGTAAGCTTGTAAGAGAGAGCGGGGCAAAACACCTTTTGCAGGGTACGATCCTGACAGACGTGGATGAGACAGTTGCCGGAATAAAAAGGCAGCACAATGTTTTTGAACAGCTTGGGATTGACCCTCAAAAAACATTCGGGTATAAGATCATCGAGCCTCTGATTCAATTGCGAAAGGACGGCGTAAGAAAACTCGCCGCTGGTTTAGGCCTACCGGAATCCGTCTATAACCGCATGCCTTTTCCAGGACCTGCACTGGCAACCAGGGTCATAGGCCAGGTTACTAAGGAAAAAGTCGGCGTGGTGAGAAAGGCAACAGTTATTGTTGAAGAAGAGCTTTCTTCTACAGGCGCGTTCCAGTATATGGCGATTTTGCATCAGGACAGGGTTACTGGCATGCGGGATGGGAAAAGGGATTTTGGCCTGCAGATCGAGGTGCGATGCTGGGATAGCATAGATGCGAGAAAAGCGACTCCTACGAAACTTCCTTACGATGTACTGTGTAAACTCGCGGATAGAATCGTAGCTGAGGTCCCGGGCGTTGTAAGCGTTACATATAATATTACCAAAAAGCCGCCTTCGACTATAGAGGTTATTTAAAGAGTAAATGGGGACGTCTTACTGCATTATAACCGTCTATAAATATTAGAATTACAACTGTCATGATTCCAGTATAAAAACCTGGAATCATGGGGATTGTAGTTTCTTGCCATTAATAATGTTACATTACAGTGAAACGTCCCCATTAACAAGGAGGTTTGTTGTGGACAATGTCGCGTTAAAAGACGCTCTTAAAAAAGCGCTGGAGATGGAGGAAAATGGTTTTGGCTTCTATAAAGGTATTGTTCAGAAAGTCGAGAACGCTGCCACAAAAAAGATGTTCGAATTTCTCGCCAAAAACGAACTCCTTCACATAGAAAGCATAAAAGGTTTTTACGATTCACTGGTCAAGAATGGCGATTTTCCTGAATTAAACCTGGATAAACTCATGGCTGACAGAAAAAAAGACCTTTCTATTTTTGCGATGAGTATTGCTGAGCTGAAAGACAAGATAAAGAAAAGCGATGCTGATAAAGAGGCGTGCGAGTTTGCCATGGAGTTTGAAAACTCCGGCTACAGGTATTATGAAAGCATGAGGAAGGACGCAAAAGACGTAAAACTGGTAAAACTGCTCGACTTTTTACTCAAGGAAGAAAAGGCGCATTACGAAAGCATCATGAATCTCCATGCGTATATAACTGATTCGGCAAACTGGTACATGTACGAGGAAGAGTCTTTTCCTCAAGGAGGATAGGCCTATGAATACTTTATCTTTGCCAGCAACATTAGTAAAGGGGTTTCTATTAATATATCTTGCCGCAGTCTTACCTGGCCAGGCATACGTTCAGGCCGAAAATAATAAGGAAGGACGCCTCCTGCTTATCCGCGAAGCTCAGGAATTTGAAAGAAGCACTGTGGCTGTGGAGGGTTATTTACTGAGTGGTGATATTTTAGAGGTAAAGGTCACAGCTCGCATGTATGGCACAAAACCAAAAATCTATAACGCGATCGTTGTCGGGCCTGGCCTGGGACGCTTAAGCATAACCTCGAAAGAGGTCCTGCTTGCTTCAACCGAAGAAGACGAACCCTATCCGACTTCAAGAAAAGATCGTGGATTTATAAGCTTTGGAAGAGACGGGGCGTTAAAGAGCGCTAGCGGTACCCTTACAAGGGAGTTGCTACTATTCAAGATACCAGAAAATAAAATAAGAAAGACTGGAAAGTACCGGCTATGGATACAGATAATGAGCTTGCAAAAAGGTTCGAAATACAAGACCTTTAAATTCGATCTAAAAGACCTATATGAAAAGATGAGATGAATGGGGACGTCTTACTGCATTATAACCGTTTATAAATATTAGAATTACAACTGCCATGATTCACAGCCGTAGGGGGGGGTACTTAAGTGGCCCCCCCCTACGGCTGTGAATAAGTTTACCCGCCTTTAAAAAATTTCCTACGAAAAATAATGACCAGTTCTGACCGCGCAGTGCTATAATAGGTAATAAATAAAGGAACGATTATATGCAAAATCATTACGAAGTTGAGATATCCGGAGTGGCCTACGGCGGGATGGGCGTCGCCAGGGTTGACGGGAAAGTTTACTTTATAGAATGCGCTTTGCCAGGGGAGAAGGTCGTTTTTACAAAAACGAGAGAGAAGAGGAGGTTCGGGTTCGGCAGGGTGACGGAAATCCTTACTCCCTCAAGCTCCCGCGCGGAACCGGTATGTCCTTATTACAATAAATGCGGAGGGTGCCAGTATCAGCATCTGGATTATGAAAAAGAGGTGCATTATAAAGCTGAGCAGGTTAAAGAGAGCCTTGACCGTATCGGGTCTTTCAGGGAATATAGTTTTGATGGAATAATACCTTCACCGCTTCATTATGGCTACCGCTCATCAATCACGCTTCACAGGTCTGATAAGGGGTATGGTTATTTTGCCTTGGATAATAAGACTATTATTACCATAGAGCGATGTCCACTGGCCGAAGACGCGATAAATAGCGCTATAAAAGACCTTAATGTTTTAGGTACCAAGCGCGACACTGCTTTGAAGAGTGACTATAAGGGCAATGCCTGGATAAAAGGTTATCCTGGCCATCGGTTTTTTAAAGACTCTTATTCAGGGACAGAGCTTACTTTTACCACTAGGGCTTTTTCTCAGGCCAACCGGCAGGTCGCCGGGGGCATGGTTGAAAAAATACGCGGATTGATGCAAAATGAGAAAAGGGAAACGCTTTTTGATCTATATTGCGGGACAGGGTTTTTCGGCATACTCTTGCGCGATATGTTTGAATCTGTAGTGGGTATTGATGAGAGCCGCATAGCCATTGATTGCGCCAAGACCACCAGGAAAGACCTGGGAATAAATAATGCGAGATTTTATTGCGGGGAAGACGAAGAAATATATCCTGCTTACTATGAAAGATTACATGGGAAGAAAAACGCTATTATTATAGACCCGCCGCGCTCAGGGATAAGTAAAAAGATAGCTATATGGCTTTCCGGGCTAAATGACGCGGATAGCCTTTATTACGTATCCTGCGATCCGACCATACTGGCGCGTGACGCCAGGATCCTCACGCAGGATGATCACTGGAAACTTATGAACGTTTCCTGCTTTGATATGTTTCCCCGCACAAAACACATAGAATCCATCGCTTTATTCAAAAGATATTCTGATTAATTTTCATCGCGGATAAGCTTACCTGCCTTTAAAAATTTCCTGAAATAATCTGAAAGAAAATATGCGCCCAGAATAGGTAAGTAAGGGTGGATAACCCCGTATAAAACTCTTCCCACGACCACACCTATACACATTTCCTCTTTACTTGACCCTATTAAAGAGCTATCATATATAAAATACCTTAGAGGACTTATATATGAAGTTCTTTTTACTGACAATATCCCTCTTCTGGCTCACTATAGGCATAACAGCCCTTCTTTACCCCTTAAAGATCCTCAAAGTCAAGACAAATTCCATAGCAAAAGCCCGACTTTTTTCCATAGTAGTTACGCCTTACCACCTCCTTCCTTTTTAAGATTCTTAGCCCTGTAACTGGGTCCATTTATCTTGATAACCGTAGAATAATGGACAATT
>JBDRBM010000060.1:0-3712 GCA_043822665.1 Candidatus Omnitrophota bacterium | reverse complement strand
CTGGAGGTGCTCTTCAGGATTAGCGGCATAAGAAGAAACAAGCGTTACCTCGTTCCTCCAAAAGAAATCATTTATAGGTAATGGAAACGTAAAGCCTTGTTCTGCCGAGGCAAATATTAAAATAGTCCCGCCCCTGTCAATTGCTTTAAACGCCTGCTCAAACGCTGTCCTGGCGCCAGCGCACAAGATTACAAGGTCCGCGATCTTTTCCTCTTTAAAACCTCTTGCATGAAATGCCTGATCTGCCCCAAATTCAACAGCTTTTTTCAGTCTGTAATCGTTTATATCAGTGGCTATTATTCTACCAAATCCTTTGCTCTTTGCCAATTGAATATGCAAAAGCCCTGAAATCCCGCTTCCTATAACCAGAAGCCTCTGCTCTTTCTTGTACATTGCCAATCTCTGTCCGCGCATGACGCAAGCAAGCGGCTCAATAAATGTTGCTTCTTCAAAAGATACGCTGTCAGGCAATCTATAAACTCCCTTTTCCACATTTATAGAAGGTAATTTTAAAAATTCTGAGAACCCGCCAGGATAGAATCTTGTTTTACGCAGGGTATCGCATACACTGTGATGATCCATCTTGCAATAATGACAACTGCCGCAAGGCACGTGATGAGACGCGGAAATTCTGTCACCAACCTTGTACTGATTTATACCCTCGCCTACCTCTATAACCTCTCCTGCTATTTCATGGCCCAGCACCAAAGGCACCTTATCGCGCCTGTACCACTCCACTACATCTGTCCCGCAGATTCCACTCGCTATTACACGCACCAGGAGCTCGCCATGGCTTATTTCAGGCCTTGGCATCTCTTCTACGCGTACATCATTATTTCTATAATACATCCCGACACGCATGGCTATTTATCCTCACGATTCTGGGCAAGTATCACAGGGTAATATCTCAATACATCTCCGTTTAGCAGCACTTCTACCTGATATTTCCCCGGTTCAGGAAAAGTAATACTTATAAACTTCGATATAACAGTATGGGCATGGGTTATATCCCTAAGCTCGAACTCCACCTCTTTTGTCTCTACGACTACTTTATTGTCTCTTGAATTTATAATCCTTGTCTTTTCCTTAAATCGGCCTGAGCCCTTAATCCATCTGTTGGCTATAAAAAGTTCATTGTGCCTGGCAGGAAATGCCTTGGCGCCTATTACCTCAAAAATCCCTATAAACATCATCTTCCCATTATCTTCCCGTCTTATGCTGTCACAGATTATGGAAAATTGTAGATCCGGCTTTATCAATATCCCCTCGCTCATCGTCCCCTCCATTCTATCCAAATTTATATAACTTTTTTATCCTTTCTTTCACATCCCAGACACATTTTACTCCTTTTGAAAATGTGACAAGATCGCCTTTGCCAAACTCTGCCGCCTCGTTATCGTCTGTCACGACCCTTACACTGCCCTCCAGGACATAAAATTGCTCTTTCTCATCATACTCCCAATCAAACTTTTTTACATCGCACTCCCACTTACTCCATTTATCAACACCTAATTGCTGCAATTTCTCTTTAGTCGGTTTTTCAACCTTCACTCTCTCCATATTTCCTCCTCCCCTCTTTTACCTAATCTGATCAACTCCTCTCCTATCCCCAGTGAGATGGCCTTATACTCATCTTCTGCGCCTAGTGTCATTCCTTTTTTAATAAGCATATCAGATGTCACAGGACTTCCAAGCTTTATCCTTATGGGATGTAACCTCGGGAGGCTTTTTGTCCTTGGCCATGCCTCAAACGCGCCTTTAATAAGCACGGGGACCAGCGGCACATCCAATTCCTTGGCTATTATACCTATACCCTTCTTGATTTCTTTAATCTCTCCGTCTATTGAACGTCCGCCCTCCGGAAATATGCAAAGGATTTTTCCCTTCCTCAAAATAAACGCTGAGCCCTGCATGGCCTCTATTATCTGCGTGGCGTCTATAGGTATAATCCTTGCCCTTCTTACAAGATTTCTGATTATAGGAACTGTAAAATATCTCCTGAACGCGATAAAAAATAAATCCAGCCCCAGCCTAAAAGGCAGTGCAGCCGCAACAATAAACCCGTCAAGAAAACTAGTATGGTTTACGCATAAAATATACGGCCCTTTTTTAGGTAACCTGCGGACACCTTCTACGCGCAGGTCGTAGAAAACCCTGAAGAATACGCTGAGCCCGCCCTTTACCAAAAACGTAAGCACCCAATCAGTCCATCCGGGATTCAATAATATCTTATCCTTGAATTCTGCAGGCAGGTCTTGTTTGATTATATCTAACCATGAAAGCGGCTTTTTCCCGACATGCATATCGCCCTCTGACGCAACATGCTGTCTATTCTTTAAAAGGGTCTCGATTTTTAAAAACAGGTCTTTTACCGTAAATATCTCGCCTGCCACCATCTCTTCCGGAAAGTCTATATCAAAACACTTTTCAATAGCCAGTATGAGTTCTACTCTTGCAAGTGAATCCACCCCCAGGTCAAGTTCAATGCTGTCACTGAGACGCACCTGACCCTCAATGCCAAGAGCATCTTTTATGCAGTCCGTCAGTTTCTTTGCGTTTTCAGATTCTGACAATATTTTATCCTGCGGCAATTCATCTCTTTTCTCGCTCTGGCCTTTTAAAATACTCGACATAAATCTCTTTTCCACCTCGTATCTTTTTATCTTTCCAAGCACTGTCCGCGGAAGAGACTCCCGGGTAACCGTAAACCCCATTATATGTTTATAGCCTGGCAGGTCCTTTGAGAGCGCTGAAAAAACATTTTTTATCACTCTTCGCAGCTCCATCTCCCCCCGATCCTTAAAAAACTCAAGGTCAGGCACGACAATGGCGTGGAGATACTCTAATCTTATCCCGTCAATATCTTTCTGAACCCCCAGGACGCACATCTCTTTAACATACGGCGTAGCTGAGTAATGTTTTTCTATCTCATTCGGGTAGATATTTTTTCCGGAACTCAGGACAATGACCTCTTTTAACCTTCCTGTGATATAAAGATAGCTGTCCCTATCCATGTAACCAAGATCTCCGGATAAAAACCATCCATCTTTAATAACCATGTTTGTTTTGGCCTCGTCTTTATAATACCCTTTCATTACATTTGGGCCCATTATCGCGATCTCTCCGATGCCGTCCGTATCTTTATTTATAATCTTTACTTTCACATCAGGCACAGGCCTTCCCACAGAGCCGGGTTTTGGCCTTTTAAGGGGATTAAAGCTGACAACAGGGGAGGTTTCCGTAAGCCCATACCCTTCCAGGATCGTAAGGCCCAGCCTTAAAAAATCCCTGGTTATTGCCTTATCGAGCTTAGCCCCTCCTGATGCAAAAAAACGGAGGTCCCTGCCAAACGCATTACGCAGTCCTGGCAATAAAATACGGGCAAGCCCCAGAGACGTGGCAAATTTCACAAATAACCCCGCGGGCAAAGATAATGACCTGAGTTTTTTTACCATCTTCGCGTGCATCATTTGGTAAATCTTGGGCACGCCTATAAAAACAGTCGTACGGCTCTCTTTTATATACTCAGCCAATTTTTCAGACCAGTCAGGCAATGTATACGCTACTATTGCCCCTGATAATAAGGGCGTGATGAGCGTGGTCATAAGAGAATAAGAATGGTATAAGGGCAAGATTGACAATACTGTATCTCGGCAAGAAAACAGTCTATAGCGGTCCAGGGAGTAGAAATTTGCGCATAGATTCTTGTGAG
>JBDRBM010000059.1:0-10939 GCA_043822665.1 Candidatus Omnitrophota bacterium | reverse complement strand
CTTGGCAATTGGCTCAAGAAAAACGCCCGGATATCACAAAAGAGGCCTTAGCGTTACCACCGGTCGATCTTGATGCTTTGCTTAACAAAACGCTTGCTAAACAGGCTATGGGGGGGTACCATGTCTATTCCGCTCCCTTTTTTATTGCGTCTTTTTTTATTGCGGTAAGCTTCTAGTAAGGCAAATACAAATAAGACCCATGCTTAACTTGACGAAACTTACAATCAGGCTTCGTCAAGTTAAGCCCTGAACAGTCTTGATACATTGCTCTTTTACTTATTAAACTCAAAGGAGATGATTATATTAAAGGTGATCTGATATTGGCTCATTCCCTTTGGAAATGGCGGAAAAGGGCTCGCCTCTTTAATGCTTTCTATCGCGAGGTTTTTTAATACTCTGTTACTCACGGATCTTTCCTCAATTACCTTGGCTCTTAAAAGCTCCCCGCTTGAAGTAACCACAAATGATAGAAAAACTTCTCCCTGCCCCAGCATTCTGTTGGACGGATAACTTCTATCCGCGCACTGCCGTATCTTTTCTCTTACTGCCCTGTAATAGCTTATATAGGAGGCCTTTTTCGCATCATCCTTCTCTTCTTCGACAACTTTTTCAAATGCCTTCTCTTTTGCCTCATCAATTTCCGTAACAGGGTTTACGGACTTTTTTACATTCTGAGTTTTTTCAGCGGCAGATTTTGGCGGCAGAAGGATCTCTTCTTTTTTTATCTCAGGGATCTTCTTAGCCACAAGCTCAGATTTTTTGCTTACGGCCTCTTTTTTCGCAACAGGTTCTTTTATTTTATAGTACGTCACCTCTATCTTTTTAAGAGAGCGCTTACTGGGTGTAAGAGGCATGCGCGGCAAGCCTAAAAAAAATACAGAATGGAATAATATTGAAACAATCAGGGCGAATTGAAAGGTTCTATTGTCTGACATTTGTATCTATAATAACAACTGGAAAACGATTTGTCAATCTATGGGCAAGGCCAGGCCCAGCCCATAGCTATAGCCCCATTTCAGAAATGAAGGTTCATACCTGCAAAAATAGAGAATTTTGGCGTCTGATATCCAGTTATCTCTTCATATTTATCATCTAAAATGTTTTCAAATCGACCAAAAAAATCAGTCCTTTCGTTTACTTTATAATTTAAACCAAAGTTGCCCAAAATGTATGACTTTAAAAGTTGCGTTCCAGCCGTATCAGATAGCCTATGTCCAATATAAGAAATATCAAAATATGTGCTGAGTTTATCAAATTCTCCTTTTACTTTAAAAACAGTCTTATTGCTCGGCCTCCTAGCAAGTTCAGCATGATTGTCTTTGTTTTCTGTGTCCATCCAAGTATAGCCAAGAGCAAAATCAAAGAACTCATTCAATTGATAATTGAGTTCGCTTTCTAATCCTCTTATTCTTGATTTTCCAATATTTACATAACCTAGTGTATTGTCGAAGTCGATCAGGTTTTTGAGCAGACTGTGGAAATAATTAATATTTATATTAACACCGCCTATAATCTTTTTTTCTACTCCAAGTTCGTAACTTTGTGATTCCTCGGGTTGCAAACTGGTATTTCCAATAGGCCCCCACGCAGTTGCAGGTGCGTAAAGCTGATATAAGGACGGCGCCTTAAAGCCTGTACCGAATGACGACTTCAGTTTTGTTTCAATCTTCTCAAAATCATAACTGGCAGCAACCCTATAGGTATCTGTATCCTTAAAAGTCGAGTAATCATCAACTCGATAGGAAGCTGTTATAAAAAAATTGCCTGAGTTATATATATTCTCTAAAAAATAACCTTTATTATTCGCGATTTCCTTAGGAAAGTCTGAGATTGATCCGCTGTCAACGCGGAAAGAATCCCCCATCTCTCTCAAATAGTCTAAACCAAAAACAACTTTATAAACATCAGATATTCCAAGCTTGAATTGATTATCTATCTGATAGGTTTTGCCATAATACCAGTTATCAGTAGATTCATCTTCCCAGCCTTTGCGATACAAGCTGGTAGAAGATAAAATCATTTTGTACTCAAGGTTATCAATTATATTATGGTCCAGATTGATGCCAGTTATGGTCTCGTAATCATAAGCATAATTATCGTCATCGTCCGCAGGCAAATACGGCGGAACCCAGCTACTTCCATCATACTCATACTTTGCATAAATATAACGACCTATTAAACCTAATTTTGTTTTATCGGATAAATCATAATCCAGTCGCATGCTTCCATTGAGATTACGATACGGATCTCTTTCATGGTTGCCATTCTTTTCTCTTGATAGCGAATAACCGCCAACATCAGTCCTTGTCAATCCAATATAGTAGCCGAGGTTGTCTTTTTTTCCGGAAAAATCGATAGATTCTATATAAGTATTATAGCTACCGACTGTTTGTCCATAATTAAACTTTGAGTTTCCTTCGCCCTTCTTTGTAAAAAGATTTATTACGCCACCTATAGCATCTGAGCCGTAAAGAGAGCTTTGCGGACCTTTGGAAATTTCTATGTTATCAATCCCCTGCAATGTAAAATGAGTAAAATTATAATAGGCTGCAGTAATAAGTGGGTCGTAAATCTTTATTCCATCTAACATAAATCGCGTGTGATTAGAGTTGTGACCTCTCAAGAATATAGAAGTATCTCCCCCTAGACTACCGGAAGACGCCCCTACGATACTTGAAGATTCAACAAGTGCATTCTTTAGAGAAGTGACGCCTTTTTCTTCCATCTCCTTTACGCAGATATGTTCTGTAGACAAACCGTTGCTCTTAGCAGTTATTTCCGTCCTGTAAGGCGTCACTACTATCCTTTCAAGGTCCACGTTTTTAGTTCCTTCCGCGTAAACTCCGCTAACACTTAAAACTAAGCCATACCCTAACGCGCAGATTAACAATATTGCCTTTTTCATCTTATCCCCTCCTGGAAAGATCCTTCATACGCTCCTATTCGTCGCGTATTCAGGATTTATTCGCTCATACAACTTACGCTCCTTTCGGTCGCGTAAGTTGTGAGCTCATAAAAAAATCCTTGACATCTACGATGTCAAGGATTGCACCCTGTTTTCTTCACCCTTTATAACTGCCCTGCGCAGTTCCCTTGCGGGATTAATATATCGTAAGGTTTTCTGGCTCAGGATCACTCTACTCTTTGCGCCTTCTCGTCCGCCCGAAGCGGGCAATGGCTTGTCGCAAATTTCGTTCCCTATTACAGCAGCGGGGCTGCGTTGGATTTTCACCAACTTCCCTTAGACAATATAATCTATAATATTCAATTATCTCATTTATACAATAACTAACGACCTGTGTCAATCAAAAAATAATTTCAAAAAATAATTTGCACATATTATTTGCACAGTTAGGTTACACTATCAGCGCATGGTTAATCAATCTATGCATTGCCAGGTCACTTGCCCTTTAAGCCTGTTTGGGGCCGTTCGGCACTGGAAAGTTTTGCCGTCCGCCACGGTTTACAGCTCGCTTCTGTGTCAGGCTATAGCAGGCTACCATGATCGAAGCTCACTGTAAATCCTTGCGGACTTTTGCCAAAACTTTCCTAATGTGCCTCAGACCCCAAACAGGCTTAAAGGGTCCATAGAAAAGTCTTTTTGTTTTGCGTGCCACGGGTTATTTTTTCACCACGAATACATGCGGGCGGGAAGTGAGCGGGTTTTCTTTAACTATGACACAGGTCTTGTAGACCTCTTCTATTGTTTTGTAATCCAAAACTTCTTTTGGCGAGCCTATTTTTTTTATCCTGCCATCATTCAATAAGACCAACCTGTCGCAATATTCTGAGGCCAGATTCAGGTCATGCAATATCGTAACAATAGTCAGCCCTGACTCTTTATTGAGTCTTCTTATCAATGTAAATATCTCTACCTGGTGGCCTATATCCAGGTGTGTCGTAGGTTCATCCAGAAAAAGGATCTCGGGTCTTTGTGCCAGGGCCTTTGCAATAATTACGCGCTGGCGTTCTCCTCCGCTTAGCTCGTCTATAAATCTATCCTTGAGGTTAATTGCATCTACACTCTTTAGCGCTTCCAGAGCAATCTTTTCATCATCCTTTGTCTGCTGGCCGAATCTATTTTTTGCATAAGGGATGCGGCCCATCAGGACTATATCCATGACACTAAACGGGAAAAAGAAAAAGGAATCCTGCGGCACAACCGCAGTAAACCTTGCCATCTCAATGAAAGAAACATCCTTTATATGCCTGCCTTTGATTATAATCTCGCCCTTAAATGGCGTTATTATCTTTGTAGCTGTTCTAAGAAGAGTTGATTTACCGGAGCCATTGGGCCCTATGATGCCCAGAAAGTCTCCTGGATCGACATTGAAACTAATGTCCTTTAGGATCTCAGCAGTATCATAACCGCTTGTTATATTACGAAAGGTAAGCATTACTTAAAGTAGATCCTTTTTGATCTTTTCAATATATAAATGAAAAACGGGACGCCTAAGAATGACGTGATAACCCCCACGGGTATCTCTTTGGGGGCCATTACAGTCCTCGCAAATCCATCACACAATAAAAGAAATATCCCGCCAGCCAACGCAGAAGTTATGATAAGCGCCTTGTGAGCCGGGCCTACCAGTCTCCTGACAATGTGCGGTATCATCAGCCCTACAAAACCTATAATCCCGCACATTGAAACTATAACGCTGGCGATCAGGGCAGATACTGCTAAAAATATCTTCTTTATGCGCTCTACGTCTATACCCAAGTGAAAAGCCTCCTCTTCTCCCAGAGAAAGCGCGTCAAGCTCCTTTGAAAAAAATAAGGCTGCAACAAGGCCTGAGGCAACTATTGCCAGTGTCGCAACTACTTGCGTACCTTTATATACCTGCATATTACCGAGAAGCCACCATATTACAGAATGAACCTTTGCGCTGGAGGAATTTGAAACAAAAAACATTAAGAGGCTTGAAAACAACGCATTCACCAGAATACCTGAAATAATCATGTTCTCTGGGGACAGTCTTCTGTCTGCGCTGGCAAGGATGAAGACAATAATTATAGTCAATATACCCGATACAAAAGCCATGATACCAGCCGTAACTGCTGAGAAAAATAAAAGCCCTATAACAGCGCCCAACCCAGCCCCTGAAGAAACACCCAAAACATAAGGTTCTGCAAGGGGGTTTCTTAGGATGCCTTGTAGCATTACGCCTGCCAGACTCAAACCACTACCTACTGCGACTGCTAACATGATCCTGAAAAATCTAAGGCGTAATATATCGATATACCTGTCTTCGATTATGCTGGCAAACGGAATCCTTACAGGGCCTATAAAACAACTTATAATAATAAGGGCTAATAGGCAGAAAGTTAAAAGTAATATAAATCCGAAAGGATCAACTCTTTTCACAAAATATCCTGTTCAATGCCTCGATGGCATCTATTATCCTGGGACCAGGCCTCAATAATATATCAGGGTCCAGATCTTTGATGATACTGTTGTTTTTGACAGCCTTAACCGAAGAAGGTATTTTAGATTCGGATGAAAAACCAATTGCTATAATTATATCAGGATTTCTGTTTATCAATTCCTCCATACTGAAAAGTCCTGCATCATCTTTTATATCACTTGCTACATTCTTACCGCCTGAAACCCTTATAACATCACCTATAAAAGAAGAAGCTGTTACAAGGGGGTCGTCAAAAAGCTGCACAAAGACCTTTGGCCTGTCTTTGTCTTCCTTCATTGACAAGGCCTTTAATCTGCGCCTGATATCTCCTGTTATATTTCCAGCCGCCTGTTGCTTATTAAAAATATTACCGAGCATCTCAATGTCTTTGCATAAGCCTTCTATGTTTTTAGGGGATATATTTACGAACTTTATGCCAAGGCCTTCCAGATACACTTTTTTGTCAGAAACCATATCTGTGTTTACAAGTATGTAATCCGGCTTTAAAAGAATTATGTTTTCGATGTCTGGCCTGTCAAAGCTGCCTACACGCTGTATATACCTCGCTTCCTCCGGATAATCAGAATACTCATCAACACCCACAACAGAATCGCCCAGGCCTAAAACAAACAATATCTCTGTGGTATTTGGCGCCAAAGATACTATCCTTAGCTCCTGCGCGTATACATTGACCGTGATAAGTAAAAATAAGATGAAAAATAATGGCTTTTTCAATATTCTATGCCCCGCCTTGCGAGTGCACCTCTTTTAAATGGGTGCTTTTTATCTACCATTACAGTTATATAATCAGCATATCTCTCTATATCTGAAATATCCCCCCTGCCTGTAAGCACAAGCTCAATGTTCCGAGGCGTAGATTTTAAAAGGCTCGGGAGCGCCCTGCGGCTAATAAAACCCTGGTCAGCAGCGTTTATAATCTCGTCCAGCACCACCATATCGTACTTTTTGCCCATAACAGCTCTTTTTGCTGTCTCTAAATCTTTTTTTAGGCACTTTTTCAAATTAGACAGTGATAAACGCACACATCCAAACATAGGGTGAGCTTGTTCAAATCTTATTAAATCTATGCCTTTGAGTTTTTTTACAGAGACATGTTCTCCGCACAAAAACCTTTTTGGTTTCAAAAATTGAAATATAGCGACTTTCATGCCTTGACCGCAGGCCCGCATTGCCAGGCCAAACGCTGAAGTAGTCTTACCTTTTCCATTACCAGTATATATATGAATCATTATCTTCTCTCATCTTTCTTAACTTAACGAAACTTACAATGTAAGAATCGTTAAGTTAAGAAGCGATCCTGCCTAATAATGTCAGAGCTGTAACTATCACAGCTGCTATGATAACGCCTGCTGAGGCCGCCAAAAACGTGGGTAGAAACCTCATGCGCAAAATCGATGCCACAAGACACCCTGTCCACACGCCTGTTCCGGGAAAAGGTATGCCTACAAAAAGCATCAGCCCTATAGCTTCGTATCTCTCTATAAGTCCCGCGCGCTTCTTTGCCCTGCTGAACAGCCATTCAAAAAATCTCCGCATACACGCTGTCCTGCTCAAAAACCCTGAAACAGGCTCGAGCAAAAAATAGACAGGGGCTATGGGTATGATATTTCCTATAATAGCAAGGAAAAAGACAGTCCCTACGCTCTGTTTTAGAATCAGTATCCCTATAGGTATAGAAGCCCTTAATTCTGTAACTGGCAGGGCGCTTAAAAATATAATCATTGTCTTAGGTAACAGCCCGAATGAATTTAGAAAATTTAATATACTGCTTTGCATGTAAGATATAGGTAATTAAGAAATCTGTGTGTTTAATATCCCGATACACAATACCCGATCCCCGAATTACCCGACCTCCTTTTCTTTCTCATCCTGCCACCCGTATTCGCCTATCAACGACACAAAAACACAGCCTGATTTATCTATCCTCGTTATGCGGCCTTTTTTAGACTTTTCGATCACTACAAGTCTCTGGCTGAACCTTGGCCCTATGGGTATTACCATATTTCCTCCCAATGCCAACTGATCAATCAAGGGACTTGGTATCTCAGGAGAGCTCGCTGTAACAATAATCTTATCAAATTGGGCAAATTCCCGCCAACCCAGGGTCCCATCTCCGACCTCGATGCAAATATTACCATAACCAAGTTCCATTAAAATCTTTTTCGCCCTTTCCGCCAAGGAACCGATCCGTTCAATTGAAAATACCTCTTTTACAAGTTCCGCTAACACGGCTGTCTGGTACCCCGAACCCGTGCCTATTTCCAAAACTTTGCTGGTCTTTTTGAGATCGGCAAGTTGGGTCATCAGGGCAACTATATAAGGCTGTGATATGGTCTGGCCGCTGCCTATCGGAAGTGGAAAATCACTGTATGCATTCTGCTGGTCCAAAGGGCCGACAAACCTGTGACGCGGAACACTTTTGAATGCATCGAGTATTCTTTTATCCCTGATATCGCGCCCGGCCAGCTGTTCTTTTACCATCTGGCAGCGAAGGCGTTTAAGGGTTTCTTCGCTGAGATTCATGGATAATAAACCGCATAAACCTTAGTGTGTCAAAAAAAGGATTGATCTGGCTGGACTCGCCCTGGTAAATCGAATCTATATCAACAGAGGATATCTGTAAATTATGCCTCTTTGCCTCAAGCAGCATCTCAGACTCTATCTCATATTTGGCGGTCCTAAGGGTCATCTTTTCTATGGCCTTTTTGGATAAGAGCCTATACCCGCACTGTGAATCGTCTATTTTTTTCCCAAATATAAGAGATATGATAAAAGACATAAACATATTCGTGCATCTTCTGATAAAAGGCATTTTTTTGGGATCCTTCATCCTGTTACCAAGGATAATATCAGCGCCGGAGCGTTTATGTTCATCAAGAAACTTGTCTATTTCCCTGATGTCATGCTGACCGTCTCCATCCATTGTAACCACAGCATCACAGCCCTGTTCCAAGGCATATTCCAGGCCTTCTCTTATAGACCTGCCTTTGCCATAGTTTTTAGAATGCACTATCAATTCAGCCCCGTATCTATTTGCCTCTAAAATAGTCTGGTCTTTCGAGCCGTCATCAACTATAAGCACGCGAAAATCCCTGTCCCGCAGGTTCTTCACTATACGGCCAATGGTCGTTGCCTCATTGTAGGCAGGTATCACAACGAATATATTCATCCCATTCCAAATCTTATTAGCGCTGTTCATTTTCACAGTAAATAAGCTCTATATGCTTAAATATTTTTTGAATATAGCCTCTTCTTGGCCAACAATTTGCAGCTATATTCATAAAACAAATGCATCTACCGGCGCCTCCCAGAATTTTCTGAATACAAGCCATTGTTCAGGATATTGTCTGATATATTTCTCAATTACCGATACAAAAGTCTTTGTTGCCTCTTTTATAACATCCTCTTTTGAAGCGCCTGGTTTTTTCTTAACCTCGAGAGGGTCACCGAATATAAAGTTATAATTGGCCCTGCCATCCCTTATAAAAAAAACAGGCGTTACTAACGCGCCTGTCTTTAAGCTGAGGATAGCTGGGCCTTTTGGGATACTTGTTGGAACGCCAAAAAAATCCAGCATTACTCCGGAATTAGTAAAATCTCTGTCTCCAAGAAGGGCGAGGGCCCCATTTTTAAGCAGTGTCGATACACACCGTCTCATAACAGAATTAACGGCTATGACCTTTAATCCCTTTGATTCTCTCTGTCTTATAAAAAAATCATTGATGTTTTTGTGCTTGTGGACCAGGGCTATGGCGCTTATATCATAACCGAGCATAGCGGCAACCACTCCGCCCATTTCCCAGCTTCCGATATGACAGGTAAGCAGTATTACTCCTTTATTTTGCTTTAACGCGTCGTCAAATTTTTCGAGGCCTTCGAATTTTACCCTTTTTTCAATTTCATCTTTGGTAAGCCTGGACATCCTAAAAAAATCAACCAGATATAATCCAAAACTCCTAAAAACCTTTCTGGTCAGTGGCCTGGATTCACTGGGATCTTTTTTTAATATAATGCCTAAGTTCTGCGCCACAGCATCCCTGTCTTTGGCGGCGAGTATATACTGTAAATCAGAAACCCTATCTGCCAGCCAGTATGCAGCCTCCAAAGGTAATACATTCGCCAGCAAATACCCTAATTTATACAATAAATAAAAAAACATATGTCTATAAGATTTTCGCGCGGTTCAGCGGTCTTTTACATATTCAAAACCAACTCCGCTATATCCATTGCCGCATTGGGTTTCTTAAGTTCGGCTATGCGCGTCCTCATCTCTGTCAACTTATTATTATTCAGTAATAACTCCTGTACAAGTACAGCTATATCCTCGCAATCATCTGCCCGTAACGCCACACCCTGGCTCAGGAGAAATTCCGCATTTTTCAATTCCTGTCCTGGAATTGGGTGCGCGATAATCATGGGCAACCCCTTGGATAACGCCTCTGCTGTTGTAAGCCCGCCTGGTTTTGTTATAACAATACTAGAAACTTCCATAAGCTCATCTATATTCTCCACGTGTCCGAATACAATAAGCCTCTTTTTGTATTTCTTTACACGCTTGCGCAGCATCCTTTCAAGTTTAGCATTGATACCACATACCACAACAAGCTGAAAATCCATATCTATGCCTTCCAATATAGTTACTGTATTTTCTACAGGTCCCAACCCCTGGCTGCCGCCCATTATAAGCACAATTGGTTTTTTACTGTCAAAGCCCAATTTATCACAAAGTTCATTTTTGTCATGCGGCCTGCTAAATTTAGGGTCAATAGATATGCCAAAGACCTTTATCTTTGAGGGTGGTATTCCGTTTTTAATAAATTTTTCCCTACTTACCTCGGAAGGTACAATATAATAATCAACGTTGGGAAACATCCAATATGCATGCGGCGCATGGTCCGTCAATACGCCTATTAACGGCAGTTCAATGCTGGAATTGCGCTTGTAATCGGCAATCATACCGCAGGGAAAGGCCTGCGTGCACACAACCGCATCCGGCTTGAAGTCCTCCAGCAATGCCTTTAATTTTTTGGAATTAAACTTATGAATCGCGTCCCGCATCCCCTGCACGCTCTTTAATACCTTTGGATTGTCATAAAGATATTCCCAGACTTCGGGTTTGTTCTTTATAACGCTCAGGTAGGTCCTGTTGATTATCTTCTCAAGTATTGGATTTGTGTAACCAAAGGCGTTGATCTTAAGCGTTTGTGTGCTTGGAGAGCTTTGCTTAAGAGCGTTTTCAATGGCACTGCTAGCCCTGTGGTGGCCGGAATTAAGCGTTATATACATCAAGAGGATTCTTTTGCTTCTCTGCATTTTTAAAAAATTATCCTCAAGGCAGATCTATTATATCCGCCTCACTTTTTGGAAAACTATATACTTATCTAGCCTTTATAAATCTTTCCATGCGCAACGCCGCTTCCTTCAAGTCTGACATATTGGACGCGTAAGAGATCCTGACATGGCCTTTTCCCTCTGAACCAAATGCAGTGCCAGGCACCACTGCCACCTTTTCC
>JBDRBM010000058.1:0-10454 GCA_043822665.1 Candidatus Omnitrophota bacterium | reverse complement strand
GTTCTACCAGCTCAGCCAGTTTCTTTTCATCCACCTTGCCTTTTTTAAACGGTGTTATAATAGCTGTCATCGCGCCTTTAAACATAGTTCACCTCTCCAGCATAAACCTTCTTTGCCTCGCCCTCTAAATATACATCGGTAATTTTTCCATTCTTATTTTTATAATGAACTTTTAAAATCCCGCCTATTGTCCTTACTTTAACCTTCTGCCCGGAAACCGCAGCCTCCAGTCCACTTATAACCGCAGAAGCTACCGCTCCTGTACCACAGGCAAGAGTCTCTCCTTCTACGCCCCGTTCGTAAGTCCTCATTCTTATATTCTCGTCATCTACTATCTCAACAAAATCAACATTCGTGCCGCGCTTGCCGAATTCAGAATGATATCTCACGGCCCGGCCTATAGAATCAACATCTATATCGTCAAGACCCTGCACAAAGACAACTGTATGCGGCACGCCTGAATCAACATAACCGACTCTTAACTTTCTGCCGTTGACCTTGATGTCAATTTTTAAACGCGGGCCCTTAGGGTCTTCCATCTTTATCCTGACCTGTTTTTTTCCCGTAATCTTTGTCTCATAAATCCCAGCCAGCGTCTCAATATTTAAATCTTTCTTTCTGCCGCGCTCATAGATAGCGGCGCATCTTAAACCATTCCCGCACATCTCAGCTTCGCTTCCATCAGCATTGATTATGCGCATTTTAAAATCAGCCCTTTTTGATTTTTCTAAAACTAATACCCCATCCGCGCCTATGCCGGTCTTTCTTTGGCATAGAGACTGCGCTAACCTTGACCACGATACCCGATACCCGATACCCGATACCCGACTTACCCGGCTGTCAACAACAATAAAATCATTCCCTGCCGCCACCATCTTGGTAAATCTCATCTTTACACCTTTTCCTTAACTTGACCCTGAGCAAGGCCGAAGGCCGCGTCGAAGGGTTAAGAGAGTTCTGTGCGGATTAAGTCTTTGTAGGTTTCCCGCCTCCTGATTAATCTGTGATGCTTGCCGTCGACCATTACCTCTGCCGGCCTTGGCCTTGAGTTATAATTACTCGACATGCTGAATCCATAAGCCCCGGCGCCCATAACACTAAGGAGATCCCCTTCTTTTAAATCTATAAATCTCCTCGCCTTTGCCAGAAAATCCCCGCTTTCGCATATAGGGCCTACGATATCATAAGGCCTAAGAGTCGAGGACGATCCATACGGCATAGTCTTCACAGGCAAGACATCGTGATAAGCGCCGTACAGGCTAGGCCTCATTAAATCATTCATACCGGCATCCACTATTGCGAAATTCTTGGCAGCGGTTTCTTTTACATATATGACCTTTGTCAAAAGTATACCGCTATTACCCGCGATAAACCTGCCCGGTTCGAGTATAATACTTGCCTTGACTCTCTTTAATATCGGGATTACGGCCTTTGCGTATTCCAAAGCTGTCTGCGGCCTTTCTTTTGAATATATTATCCCAAGACCGCCTCCGATGTTAAACCATCTGATATTGATGCCGCCTTGCTCAAGATTGTTTATGAAACCCGCTATCCTCTCTATTGCCTTTACAAAAGGCTCTGAATCCACTATCTGAGATCCGATATGTATATGAACCCCGCATATATTCAGGTGCGGAAACCGCGCGCGGCTCATGAAGATACGACGGGCTGTCTCAATGTCCACGCCAAACTTGTTTTCCTTGTGGCCCGTAGTGATGTATCTATGCGTCTTTGGTTTTACATCAGGGTTTACGCGTATAGCAACTGCCTGGCGACTGCCGAGCCTTGACGCAATCCTGTCTATCAACTTTAATTCAGGTAATGACTCGACATTAAAAAGAAATATGTGATGCCTTATCGCGGTCTCTATTTCTTTTTCTGTTTTACCTACGCTGGCATAGACTATTTTTTTGGCTGATACACCTGTCTTCAACGCCTTGTATAGTTCGCCTCCGGAAACAATATCCAGGCCTGAGCCATCTTTTACCAGAGAACCGCATAGCGCGATATTAGAATTGGCCTTCATTGAAAAACATATGAGCGGATTCAATGGCCTGAAAGCATCGCGTATTTTTCTATAATGATCTATTAGAGTCTTGTGGCTATAGACATAAAGGGGCGTACCGTATCTTTCAGAAAGCTCCTTTAAAGCCACGCCCTCGCAATAAAACTCGTTGTGCTTATATTTGAATTCATGCATTTAATATCTGTCTTTCTACTTCCTTTAAGCTAGTGCCCCCAAGAGAACTCTTAAGGTTTACTGATTTTTTCGCGTCAAGAAGTTCATAAACTGTTTTATCAAGTTTGCCGCTGAATGTCTTTAATTTATCCAATGGTATTTCTGAGATCTTTATTTTATTATCAACAGAATACCTCACCAATTTACCTACGGCGTCATGCGCTTCTTTTAAAGGCAGTCCTTTTTTTACAAGAAACTCCATGATGTCTGTCGCGTAAAGGCCTTCGTCCTGTAATAAGGGCTCTATGTTTTTTTTGTTAACACTTAGACACTTGAAAAATAAAGACATAATGTCGAGCGACGCCTTTACGGTGTCTATGGCTCTGAAAAGCGGCTTTTTGTCCTCCTGCATGTCTCTATTGTACGTAAGCGGCAGGCCTTTCATGACTGTCAATACTGATATAAGCGCGCCGTAAAGCTCTCCGCATTTACCCCTTACAAGTTCCAGCGCGTCAGGATTTTTCTTTTGAGGCATCATGCTCGAACCAGTGCATATCTCATCCCCTATCTCTATAAAGCCAAATGCCGGAGAGTTTAATATCAAAAAATCCTCGGAAATCCTTGAAAGATGCATGGCTGTCAGTGAAAGCGCGAATATCATCTCTATAACAAAGTCTCTGTCGCTCACGGCGTCCATGCTGTTTGAAGAGACCTTTGAAAACCCCAGCTTTTTAGCCACCAGTTTTCTATCTATAGGAAGAGCTGTGCCGCTGATAGCACATGAGCCCAGAGGCATTACATCCACTCTTTTTTTACAGTCCCCGAGCCTCTCCATGTCTCTATCCAGCATCTGGCAATACGCCAATACCTGGTGCGCCAATAAAACCGGCTGAGCGTTCTGAAGATGCGTGAGGCCAGGTATTATCACATCGATATTTTTTTTCGCAAAGCCGAGCATGGATTTTTTTAAACCCTTAAGACCTCCCGTAACTATCTCTATTTCTTTTTTGCAATACAGCCTTGTATCAAGAGCCACCTGATCATTTCTGCTTCTCGCTGTATGCAGGATAAGAGCAGGCCTTCCTATCTTTTTATATAGAGCTTCCTGTATGGCAGTATGAATATCTTCCGCTGATCTACTGTAATTAAATTTATTCTGTCTGATATCGTTTAAAATAGATTTCAGGCCTGATATGATTCTGGAAGAATCTTTTTTGGATATTATTCCGCATTTAGACAGCATCTCAGCGTGAGCAATACTCCCAAGGCAGTCGAATTCCGCAAGCCTTTTGTCATAATCTATGCTGGAACTGAATTGCTCCATAAGAGGATTTACCCTTTTCTTGAATCTCCCACCCCACATCTTTGCCATCTCAAGCCCTTTCTTTTTATTCCCCATTTCTGGTTACTGGTTACTTCTTATACGGCATCCCCCATACCTTAATAAAACCTTCCGCGATGCTCCTGTCGAATTTATCTCCCGGGTCATATGTCGCCATTTCTTTTTTATACAAAGAGTGCTGAGATTTCCTCGCTGCCACGGTTGCCGCGCCTTTCAGTAATTTTACTTTAACTACTCCGCTTACATTTTTCTGAGTCTCTTCCACAAAACAGTCAATAGCTTTTTTAAGCGGCGTGAACCAAAGGCCGTAATAGACAAGCTCGGCGTATTTTAATGATATACCCTGCTTGAAGTGCAGAAGCTCCCTGTCAAGAACAAGCGATTCAAGTTCTTTGTGGGCATTATACAAAATCCAGCCTGCGGGCGCCTCGTATATCTCTCTTGATTTAATCCCCACGAGCCTGTTTTCTACAAGATCTGTTCTGCCAATCCCGTTTTTGCCGCCGATTGCATTGAGCCTTTCTATCAGCGATACCGCATCAAGTCTTTTCCCGTTCAATGCCACAGGACAGCCTTTTTCAAATGCTATATCAACATATGTTGCCTTATTAGGCGCCTTTTGCGGATCTTGTGTCATCTTATAAGCATTCTTCGGGGGCTCATTCCAAGGGTCTTCGAGCACGCCGCACTCTATGCTAATGCCCCATATATTCTTATCCAGGCTGTATGGGCTTTTTTTTGTCACGTCTATATCTATATTCTTGTCCTTTGCGTATTCTATCTCCTCATCTCTCGAATGCATATCCCATTCCCTTAATGGCGCGATTATTTTTAAATCAGGCGCAAGCGCCATGACAGTAACCTCAAACCTGACCTGGTCATTGCCTTTACCTGTGCAGCCATGCGCGACAGCCCCGGCCTTTTCTTTTCTGGCAGTCTTAACAAGGCCCTTCGCGATAATAGGCCTTGAAAGCGCGGTGGCCAAAAGATAATTTGATTCATAGACCGCCCCAGCCTTCAGGGACTGAAAAACAAAATCCTCGGCAAAGCTGTTTTTTAAGTCCTCTATCACGACTTTTACAGCTCCGGCTGATAAAGCCCTTTTCTTCAGTTTCTTGAAATCTCCTCCCTGGCCTACGTCAGCCATGTAGGCAATAACATCGTAACCCCTGTCAGCAAGCCATCTCACTGCCACTGATGTATCCAATCCGCCAGAATACGCCAAAACCACTCTTTTATTCATCTCTAACCCCTTGTCTAACGCTTAACTTGTCAAGTTAAGCGCTGTGCTGTTTATTTTAATAATTTTACTAGTATTGCCTTTTGGACGTGCAGTCTATTTTCTGCCTGGTCAAATACTATGGACTGTTTGCCGTCGAGCACCTCATCTGTAATCTCCTCACCTCTATGCGCGGGCAGACAATGCATTACTATGGCATTCTTCCTGGCCAGACCTAATAATTTTGAATTAACCTGAAATTTTTTAAACACCTTGAGCCTCTTCTTGTATTCTTTTTCCTGGCCCATACTGGTCCACACATCCGTATATACGACATCCGCGTCCTTTACAGCATCCTCAGGCTTATTAAATAACTCGGTAACAGCCTCTGTCTCTCTCAGTATATTTTCATCAGGTTCATAGCCTTTCGGACAGGCAACCTTAATCTTTATGCCCATCTTATTACAGCCGTACAATAGTGAATTCAGGACATTATTGCCGTCACCTACAAACGCAAAAGTGACGCCATTAAGACCTTTCTTTTCTTTTACAGTAAATAAGTCGCTCAATGCCTGGCATGGGTGCAATAGATCTGTCAAGCCGTTTATAACAGGTATGGCTGAAAACCTTGTCATCTCAAGAAGTCTATCGTGGGAAAAAGTCCTCACAACTACACCGTCCAGGTACCTGGAGAGGGCCCTCGCGGCATCTTTAATTGCCTCTCTTTTGCCAAGCTCGATCTCATCTGAGCTCAGGTATATTACATTGCCGCCAAGTTCGTATATCCCAACCTCAAAAGACACCCTTGTCCTGGTAGAAGGCTTTTCAAAAATAAGCCCGATCGTCTTATTCTTGAGCAGGGCCGCATGGGTTTTTCTGTTAACCTTGAGCTCTGCCGCAAGGCTGAAGATCTCTTCTATGTCAGCCTTTGTCAGGTCGTTTATTGTCAAAAACCCTTTTTTCATTTTATCACCTTGTCTAAAATTTCAATTGCCTTGTGTATCTGTTTTTTAGTAACTATCATGCCTGGCATAAACCTCAATACATTGCCATGCGTACAATTTATCAAGAGCCTTTCTTTGAGGCAGGCCGCTACAATATCATTACCCTCAACGCTCAGCTCTATCCCTATCATAAGCCCTTTACCTCTTACTTCTTTTATAACAGCTTTTTTCTTTTTAAGCTCATTCAGTTTCTCGGCCATATACAAACCCATATCCCGCGCGTTGGAAAGAAGCCTCTCTTTTTTGATTGCCTGAAAAACAGCAAGGCTGGCGCTGCAGGCTATAGGACTGCCTCCAAAAGTAGACGCGTGCATACCTGGCTTCAATACCTCGCTGAATTTATTTGCCGCCACCATCGCTCCTATCGGTAAGCCCCCTCCGAGCGACTTGGCGAGTGTCATCACGTCCGGCCTCATGCCGTAATGTTCGAAGCAAAACATCTTACCTGTCCTGCCGATACCTGTCTGCACTTCGTCAAAGACCAAAACAAGGTCTTGTTTATCACATATCTCTCTTATCTTTTTTATATAATCCTCGGAAGCTGCATTTATGCCGCCCTCTCCTTGTATTGGTTCAAGCATTATGCCCGCGGTTTTATCGCTTATGGCATTTTCCACTGCCTTTATATCATTGAAAGGCACTGTCTTGAAACCCAATGGCAATGGCTCGAAACCTTTCTGGTACTTGTCCTGGCCTGTCGCTGTAATAGTGGCAAGCGTCCTGCCGTGAAAAGAATTTTCAAATGTAATAATCTCGTATTTACCTTTCCCGCTGCCATATGCCCTTACAAGTTTTATTGCCGCCTCATTTGCCTCCGCGCCGCTGTTGCAGAAAAATGCCTTGCCTTCAAAAGAATTCTCAATAATCTCCTGCGCAAGCTTGCCTTGCAGCATATTGTAATAATTGTTCGGGACATGTATGATCTTCTTAATATAATTCCTGACGGCATTCACTACCATAGGATGGCAATGGCCCAGGCCGCTTACTGCCCAGCCAGGAAAAAAATCCAGGTATTCATTGCCCTCCAGGTCCCAGACCTTAAGCCCTTTGCCTTTTACAATTATAATGGGCGTCCTGGTATAGGTCTTTATCACATACCTATCATATTGCGCGATTATCTCTTTTGTATTCATGATTACTATCCTTCAGCATAAGATGCTGCAACTACATTTTAGCTGTAGTTGCAGCGCCTTGCGCTGCTTGTAACTTTGTAGGGGTCGGATTCATCCGACCCGCATCAACGGGCGCCATAAATGACGCCCTACAACGACTTAAAAAGGAAATTCCTATACTATCAAGTTAAGCCGTGCGTTTTGATTCCTTGTCGCGGCTGAGCTTCCTTAATAATCTCAGTGCCGATCCCTTTATCAGTAAAAATCTCCAGCAATAAACTATGCGGGATTCTGCCGTCTATGATATGGGTCTTTGATACCCCGCCTTCCAGCGCCTTTGTGCAGGCCTTTACCTTTGGTATCATTCCGCCCTGTATGATCTTCTTATCTATGAGCATCCGCGCATCCTTCATGCTCAAAGTGGAAATTAGTGTATCCTCATTGCCTTTTTCCCTCATTATCCCTTTAACATCCGTCAGAAGCACAAGCTTGGCTGCCTTAAGCGCAATAGCTATCTCAGAACTTACATCGTCGGCGTTTACATTATAGAGCTCCTTATCCTGGCCAATGCCTACGGGCGATATTACAGGCACAGACCTTGGCCTAACCGCCTTTCTGATAGTATCCGCGTTTATTTTATCAACCTGGCCTACAAAACCGAGCTTACTTTTGTCCTCATGAGGCTTGACGTATATTACATCCTTCTTTGTGATATTCAGGCTCAATGCCCTGCCGCCAAGCTCTTTTATGTCATGCGCTATCCCTTTATTCACATCTGCCAAGACCTTGTCCACAACTGCCATATTTTCTTTAGTAGTGACTCTAAGCCCGTCTTTAAACTCGATCTTCATCCCAAGTTTTTTGAACTCGTCATTTATAAAAGGCCCTCCGCCGTGCACCAGCACCGGCCTGATGCCTACGTAGCTCATGAACACAATATCCTGCAGCACGCCTCTTTTTATATCAGGATTAATAAGGGCGCTCCCGCCGTATTTTATTACGAATATCTTACCGCTATAGGATTTTATATACGGAAGCGCCTCAATCAGCACATGTGATTTTCTAATGGCTTCTTTCATCTATGCCTCATACTCCGCGTTTATCTCTACGTAGCGCTTCGTCAAATCGCATGTCCATATCTTTGCCGATGCCCTGCCTGATTTCAAATCTATAGTGATGTAAATATTTTTCTTCCTGAATATATCAAGGAGAATTCTTCTCGGCACATGCTGGCCAGCCCCATTTTTCATAACAAGTTTCTTTCCGAAATATATATCTATCCGTTTATTATTAATCCTGACCCCGCTTGAGCCAGCGCTAGCCGCTACCCTGCCCCAGTTTGGATCTCCTCCCGAAATCATGGTTTTTACCAGCTTTGAATCCGCGATATGCCTGGCAATCCTTTCAGCGTCTTTTTCCCTCTCAGCGCCTTTAACCAATACCTCTATAAACTTAGTAGCGCCCTCCCCGTCCAATACTATCTTTTGCGCGAGCACGATTGCCGCAATCTTCAGGGCCTTTAGAAATTCAAGATAACCGGCGCTGCCTTTTTTAATAGGGCTATTCCGCGCCGCGCTGTTCGCGAATAAAAAAACACTATCGTTAGTGCTCATATCGCCGTCGACCGTAATTCTATTAAAAGAATCTCCCACGGCTTCTTTAAGAGCTGACCTCAGCGCGGACTTTTCTATTGCCGCGTCCGTTGTAAAAAATGCTAACATGGTAGCCATGTCAGGGCTTATCATGCCTGAACCTTTTGCCGCGCCGCCTATAGTTATTTTTTTACCCCCGATCACAAACCATACGGCTGTTTCCTTATAGACTGTATCTGTCGTCATTATAGCCCTTGCGAACTTCGTGCCGTTATCTCTGCTTAAATTGCCGGCCAGGGCTCTGATACCTTTAAGGATCTTATTTACAGGTAAGCTCCTGCCTATAATCCCTGTAGAAGCTATTAAAACTTTACTGCTATCAAGGCCGATCTCTCTGGCGGTTAGATCCGTAATCCTGCGGGCATCTCTTAGCTCCTTGTCGCCAACGCAGCAATTCGCATTGCCGCTATTTACGATAACTGCCCGCGCAATGCCTCTTTTAATCCTCTCCTCGCTCAAGACAACAGAACCTGATCTTATCCTGTTTGCGGTAAATGTAGCAGTGCATATACAGGGAATCCCGGAATATAAAAGCGCAATATCATCTCTCCCGCTCTTTCTTATTCCGCAATTAAGCGAAGCCGCTAAAAACCCTTTTGGAGCTGTTATGCCGCCTTTTATTATCTTCACATGCCCATCCTCTGCCGGGCGCCTATGCCGAACCTCGGCAAATTTTTATAAACCAGCCTTCTCATCAAAACCGTACATAATATTCATGTTCTGTACTGCCTGGCCGCTTGCGCCTTTTACAAGATTGTCGATGGCCGTCATTACAATCACCAGCGCTCTTTCAGGGAATACCTTGAGCCCTATATCGCAGAAATTAGACCTTGCTGTGTTTTTTGTATCAGGAAAAATATCTTTATCCATCACCCTGACAAAATATTCTTTTTGATAAAAATCCTTGTATAACTGAAGCGCTGATTCTGTATTCAGCTTTTTCTTCAATTTCAGGTAAATAGCGCTAAGTATTCCCCTTTCCATCGGCGCAAGATGAGGCGTAAAATTTACACTGACACTCGAACCGGAGGCAACGCTCAGCTCTTGGTCCATCTCAGGCATATGCCTATGAGAGTTTACCTTGTAAGCCCTGAAACTATTCTGTATCTCGGTAAACATCAAGGCCTGTGCCGGCACCCTGCCCGCGCCGCTTGCGCCAGACTTTGAATCGCATATTATATAATCAGTTTCTATAAGGCCTTTCTTTAATAACGGTATACACCCGAGTATTACACTTGTAGGATAACACCCGGGGTTTGCTATCAGATCCGCGCCTTTTATCTTTTCCCTGTAAATCTCAGGAAGGCCATAAACTGCCTTTTTTATATATTCAGGGCATTCGTGCCGCACCTCATACCATTTCTCGTATACGCCGACATCCCTTAATCTAAAGTCAGCGCTCAAGTCTATTACCTTTTTGCCTGCCTTTAAGAAAACAGGCGCGAACTGCATTGATACTTTGTGCGGCAGCGCAAGGAAAACACACTCGCACTTTTTAGATACCTCTTCCGCGCTCATATCCCCGCATTCCAGGTCAAGCATGCCCTCAAGCCATGGATATATTTTACTAATATGAACCGTATCTATTTTTGCGGCTAAAGCGGTTATCTTTGATTCAGGATGTTTCAATAAAATTCTAAGGAGCTCCTCTCCCGCGTATCCGCTCGTACCCATTATACCGACTTTTAACATTTTTCCCTCCGTCGTAGTTAATGCTAATATAATAAATAAAAACGCCTATCCTGTCAATCTATTTCTCGTCGGAAAAATTTGATGAAACCTATATTTTGTATCGATAAGATAATTAGTTTATAGTATAATGTTGCAGGGTGACCTGATCTAAGGAATCTCCATAATGTTATGAAAATAAGATTATACCTTCTTCTAATTTTATTTCTGGCTATCATATTACGGATGCAAGGTTTATTTCATGATTTTTGGCTAGA
>JBDRBM010000057.1:0-17556 GCA_043822665.1 Candidatus Omnitrophota bacterium | reverse complement strand
ACAAAACTGTTCTTTTATTAAATCTCGGAACGACAAGATAGGATTGCTTACTTCTGCTGGATAGGATTGTCTTTGAGGTGATTGCTTCTGCGCCTGAGGCGCATCGCAATGACAGGCTTCTTTTAAAGCTGAACTGTTACTGTAAGTTTTGTCAAGTTAAGGGCGGGGCCTTACTTGTCCTGCTCGAAGATAGAAGTTCTGAAAATAACTTAAACGGGATATATATGATTCTGATACGATAAAATACCATTGTTTTTTTTGAATCAAAAGGTAATTTATAAAAACGCGCGAATTCTTCTATTGGGATAAACATAATATAGGACAGAAAGTCCTTTGTTTTGTCATATATAAGAAACCGCAGGAAGACATACAGATATTGCCTTGTCCTCTTATTTTCTAGGCACCTAGAGAATGTCTTATTCCTGATTAAATATTGGAGAGATTTTCTTCTTATAAATCCAGGATCGAGTCTATTTAAAACATCTTCTGGTACAGGCGCGTCAAGCATTTCCTTCGCAAAATATAAAGCAAAATAAGCGGTTGATATTAACCTATTATTCATGGACTCTGTTATTATGTAGTCCCAATTAATGGTATTTTTATACACCTCGACTAACCTTGAAATGTCACATATATATCGCAAGGATAAAGGATCGCAATATCTCCTTAAATGTAAGCTTAGACTAAAGAATGTATCTTCGCAAGATAGACAAAACATGCTCTTATCCCTTATTATTTGTCTTTTTGCGCTCTTCCATATATTTGCGAGAGAAACGATATTAGGCCGGGGAAAAGAAAGCGCCCAATGTACCTCACATAGAAATTGCCTGCCTAATTCATCAGTTCTTTTATACGGCATGTGACAGTGATATTTTGTATAGTATCTTTCGGAATATTCTGTGAGATCTTTATGATATCCGGCCTGAGATAATACCTTCTCGACAGCTAACATATTTTCACTTTTTATCAATATATCGATATCCCCTGTCCCTCTTAGCGCAATATTAGAATATAAAATTTCAGCAAGGATAACCCCCTTTATAGGAATTATATCGACTCCGGCATTATTTAAGGCATCCGAGACTAAATGTAATTCTTTGACTAATAGTAAGTTCCATGTCAATGAAGTATTATAAGACTCTTTCAATCTAGAGAATATATGGGAAGGTATTAGTTCATTTTTATCTAATTTGTTTAACCTATGGTAGATTAAAGGGGCGATATTATGAGAGGTAGCTTGTTTAAGAATAAACTCCCAGTCCAGGGGAAGCCTAAGGAGATTATGAACTTTTTCTATCTCGTGATTGTCTGGCTCAGGCTTGGCGCAGGATAGAATCAATTTTATCTCATCTGAAAATTTTTTCTGCATTACTTAACCTTTCTAACATTCAAGTTAACGCCCTTCGGGCGAACTTTGTAGGGGTCGGATTCATCCGACCCGCATCAACGGGCGCCATAAATGACGCCCCTACAACGACTTAAAAAGGAAATTCCTATACTATCAAGATATTGCGATATGTTAGATACAGTTACTTCCCTACACAAAACTCTGAAAATATCTTATCCAGAGCCTCTTCGGTTATGGTATGCCCTGTTATTTCACCTATTGCCTCTATTGAGGAACGTAGATATATAGATATACAATCCATTGAAACTCCAGCCTTAATCGCAACCATGGCTTCTTCAATGTTTTCGAGTGAGCGCCGCATGGCGCCTAACTGTCTTTCGTTAGACACAGCTGCGAAATCAGCCTGGGGTATCCTGCCTTTAAAGACGAGATTTTTTATAACATCTTCGACCTCATTTATGCCGGATATATCAGTAGCGCACGTATGCACCATATAGGCATGTGGAAAGAGTTTTTTCACACTCTTCAGATCTATATTCCGTTTAAGGTCTTTCTTATTGACTACTATTATAACGTTATCCCTCGCTTTTATACTATCTATAACCTCATGATCGTCTCTATTTAGCTTTCTACTGTGATCCAACACTAACAATACCAAATCTGCATTGCGCATAGATATCTGTGTCCTTCTTACGCCTTCCTTCTCTATGGGGTGCTTGCTTGTCCTTATGCCAGCTGTATCCACTAGTGTCACTGGTATACCTTTAATATTAACGGTCTCTTCTATGGTATCCCTGGTGGTCCCTGGTATATGCGTTACAATTGCCCTTGATTCCCTAAGCATCGCGTTCATTAAGCTTGATTTACCCACGTTGGGGCTGCCGCATATAACTGCTTTTACACCCTGCCGTAATATCCTGCCTTCACGCGCCTTTGCTATCAGTGTTTCTATGCTCCTTTCAAGGCGCCTGAACCTAATCAATAGATCTCTTCTCCTTGTTTTTTCAACGTCTTCTTCCTCTGCAAAATCTATAGAGGCCTCTATGCCAGCCAATATATCTAATATTTCAGCCCTTATATCATGAACTTTTTTTGAAAATATACCCTCTAGATTGTTCATTGCGGCGCGTAAACTGAGGTCTGTCTTTGCCCTTATTACGTCAATAACTGCCTCTGCCTGCATTATATCAATCCTGCCGTTTAAAAATGCCCTTTTCGTAAATTCCCCTGGTTCAGCAAGCCTGGCGCCATTCATCAAGACTAAATCCAATGTCTTTCTCAATGGCACTATCCCGCCATGGCAATTAATCTCAACCACATCTTCTTTTGTGTAACTTCTAGGCGCGCGCATAACCGTAAGGATCACCTCGTCCACTATTCTCTGCCCTCTGTCTTCTGGCTTCCGTCCTCTGTCCTCTGTCCTCTGTCCTCTGTCAATAACATGACCATAGCGTACCGTATATGTCTTAAACGTTGACGGTTTCCTCCCATTTTTCGATACAAATATTCTGCCGGCAATCTTAAGCGAATCCCTGCCGCTCAAACGCACAATCCCTATCCCGCCTTCTCCCAACGGCGTAGAAATCGCAGATATAGTATCATCCAATTTTATACTATTCATAGCTTTCAATTGCCTCGCCTACAAGAAATAAAGACCCTGTGACCAGTATCAGGTCTTGCTTATTAGCTATCTCAAGCGCCTTTTGCATTGCCTCTTCCAAATATTTCCCATGCTCAAGACCAGGTCTTGAGCATGGGAAATATTCTCTTAAAAAAGCGGGCTCTATTGCTCTGGGGTTTTTTGACCTTGTCAGGATTATTATATCGCAGGCATTGTTTAGTTTTTCCGCTACTCCTTTTATATCTTTATCTTTGGATATGCCGAATACGCATATCAATCTATTATAGTTAAATATCTCTTTTATAGAAGATAATACTGTTTCTATGCTTGCCGTATTCTGGGCGCCGTCGAGCAGGATATAAGGCTCTTTCCTAACGACCTGTAACCTGCCCGGCCATAATACTTTTTTCAAGCCGCTCCTTATGGACTCTTCATCTATATTGTACCTGTCGGCTGGCAGAGCTCTTGTTATGGCTATTGCCAGGCCGGCATTTTCTGCCTGATGCATGCCTATAAGATTCAGCTCTAAATCATTATATATATAACCGGGCCCGTTAAGGTTAAATATCTCTCCTTTTTCGCTTGATTCTATTATTGAATAAGTTATGTCTCTACCTACTTCGTATAGACTTGCTCCTTTTTCCTCACTGACCTTTCTTATGACATCTATGGCCTCTTTCTCCTGATGGGCAACTACTACTACACCTTGGTCTTTAATAATCCCTGCCTTTTCCATTGCAATAGCGCTTAATGTGTTTCCAAGCTTATCAGTATGTTCCATGCTGATATTTGTTATGCCGCAGACAAGAGGCTGAATCACATTAGTAGCATCGAGCCTGCCGCCAAGGCCTGTCTCAAAAATAGCTATATCGGCCTCTTTATCCTTAAAATATAAAAAAGCGCACGCCGTAAGGATTTCAAAAAAAGAGAGCTTGCCTAATATCTCACTGTCCCTGAACCTTTCAGCAGCAGGTTTTATCTTTTCAATTAAGGCGATAAACTCGTCTTCTCCTATCATGCCCTCAAACTTTCCTATGTCCCGCGTCCTGTGGCCTGCGTCCTTATTAAGCACTCTAATCCTTTCCCTTGTGTCCATAAGATGCGGGGAAGTAAAAAGTCCTGTCTTGTATCCTGATTCCCTTAATATATATGCCGTGATGCTAGAGGTAGAGCCTTTACCTTTAGAGCCGGCTATGTGTATACTATTAAGCCCTTCATGAGGATTACCCAGTTCGCATAGGAAGGCAAGTATTCTTTCAAGCTTAAAGCTCGAAGCGTAATTATACTGCGGTATTCTTTCAAAATTTATAAACGAATCTATGTAACTTAGGGCTTTTCCGTAATCCATTAAAACATTTTCAATGCTTGAAATGCCTCGCGCCTGTAAAGACCATGCTTATACCAGCCTTATCACATGCGCTTATAACATCTTCATCGCGGATAGAGCCGCCTGGCTGTATTATACTGGTAATCCCCGCCCTTTTCGCTTCCTCTATGGCATCCTCTTTTGGAAAAAATGCGTCACTGGCGCATGTGGAACCCTTAGAACGTCCGCTGGATTTTCTTATGGCTATTATCATTGAATCCACCCTGGACATCTGGCCCGCGCCAATACCAACTGTCCTGGTGCCGCTGCACAAAACAATCGCATTTGAACGCACATGTTTTACTATCTTCCAACCAAATAAAAGCGACCTTATCTCTTCCTCTGTTGGTTTTTTCTTAGTAACTACTTTTAGGTCCTTCTCCTCTATATCTAAAATATCCCTATCTTGAACCAAAACACCGCCCACAACCTTCTTTAAATCATAGTCCTTCTCAATGCCCTTTAACTTGCCTGCCTCTATTAATCTCAGGTTTTTCTTCTTTTTTAATACCTCTAAGGCGTCTTCTTCATAGGAAGGGGCGATTATGCACTCTGTAAAACCCGCTTGTAATATTGCCTCAGCTGTTAGTTTATCCACCGCCCTATTAAGACCGACAATACTGCCGAAGGCCGATACCTTATCACAATCTAAGGCGTCTATATACGCCTTTTCCAATGTCCCGGCTTGCGCGGCCCCGCACGGGTTTGTGTGTTTTATTACACTGGCTGCTGGTTCCTTGAATTCTTTTACTATCTCAAGCGCGGCGTCCAGATCTATGATATTATTAAATGAGAGTTCTTTGCCGTGGAGCTGCTTGGCGTTGCTTATGCCGACGACATTTATATTTTTATCCTTGTAAAAACACGCCTTCTGGTGTGGATTCTCGCCATACCTGAGATCCTGCGCCTTATCAAATTTCAATTCTAACGCATCCGGAAAACCTGAGCCTTCATTCCCTGCCTTGCGCCTTTCGCCATTTAATTGTTACTTTCAATAATCGTAAATCGCCGCATCATACTTCGACGTCTTCTCAAATACCTCAAGTCCGAGTTTAGAATGCAGTTCATCTGAAATCGCGCCGTTATTCTTTTTTAACTCCTCAAGCACTTCTTTATACTTATCAGGATTACACACAACTACAACATCTTTAAAATTCTTTGCCGCTGAACGCAGCATGCTGGGCCCGCCTATATCTATATTTTCGATGGCATCTTCAAACTTAACCCCTTCCCTGGCCACTGTCTTTTCAAATGGGTAAAGATTAACGACAACCATATCAATAAGCTCTATCCCATGTTTCTTGACCTGCTCCATATGGTCCTCATTATCCCTAAGCGATAAAAGGCCTCCGTGTATCTTTGGATGCAGGGTCTTGACCCTGCCATCAAGCATCTCTGGAAAACCTGTATAGTCAGACACAGACCTTACGCTCACTCCTAATCCCTTTATTAATTTAGCTGTTCCTCCAGTAGATAATATCTCAATACCCAGATCATTCATTCCTTTAACAAGGTCTTCCAAACCGCTTTTGTCAGAAACACTGATTAGAGCACGTTTAATCCTGCGCATCACTCCTCCTTTCAATCTCTAAGCTATGCTGTCTTAAGATGGGTCACTACCTCAAAGATCTCTTTCTCCTTGCCTTGCCTGTCCTCAACCTCTAATTTAATCTTTACTGCCGTTGGAAGCGCCCCCTCCTTGTCTCCAGAATCCTCTCCGGCTAAACCAGAATCCCACTGATCTTTCCATGTAAACCCGTCATAATATGAGAATTCCAGCACTGAAATCCCTTCCGCCAGGATATCACTATAATCATGCGTAGAGAAATCAAAGTCCGGATCCGTGTCTTCATTACGCATAAGGACATTCTGGCCTTTGGCAAGCCAGTATTCTATCTCCGCTAGTTCGAATACACCACTGGAAGTCGAGACAAAAGAAAGAAACTCTAGTTTATCCTTTTCACCCATAAATCCAGATGAGCCTTTCTTTGTTAATACTGCCTGGGAAATCTCCATGCTCATCTTACCAATGGCAACGCGCGCATTATGATAGCGCTCGCTTCTTGTTTCACCTTTTTGCCATGAACTTGACGAACTCCTGAAAATAGTAAAAGTCGAGACTACGACCATAGCTAATATCGCCATAGCAATAAGCGTTTCAACGAGCGTGAATCCGTTATGCGCTCTGCCGGCTTCATTGTCTGGTGACATATGTTACGAACTCCTTTGATCTTTTCTTTAAACGTTCGTCCCAGTTTATAGTGACAATGACTTTCCTTATATTATCACTGTTGTCGAGTCCGTTCAAATCAACCTTATCTATAGCTATCCCCCATTCAAAATCACTGTCGCTGCCGGCAAGCGGGATCTTTGGAGGAAGTTCTGTAATGGCATCAAACCCCGCCATCTTTACTTCCTCCATCTTATTCTGGGCCAGAAAGGCGGCCTTTGTTATCATGCCGGCGCGCTGTGATGCCCTCAGCCCCACTGGAAATATCTGCAGTACCCCCACAAGCCCTATAGCCAAGACACCTATGGCAATAATAAGCTCCAGAAGAGAGAATCCTTTTTTGTTAATCATATCTTTCCCCTATACCCGATACCCGATATTGCCCGACATAGCTAACCAATAAGTTTCGCCAGCGAGAATAACGGCATGAACATGGATATAACTATAAAACCTACAACAAGGCCCATAAATACAATGAGTAGGGGCTCAAGGAGGGATGTCAGGCCGCTTATAGCAACATCGACTTCCTCTTCAAAATTATCAGCTATCTGTATCAGCATCTTATCAAGCTGGCCTGTCTCTTCGCCAATATTCACCATCTTTACTACAAGAGCCGGAAAGGCCTTGCTGGCCTCCATAGGCCCTGATACGCTTTCGCCTTCCTTGATGCTGTCCCGCACCTCAATGACCGCGCGGGCAATGAACTCATTGCCTATAGTATCTTTTACGGTCTCTAAAGAATTCAATATAGGCACGCCGCTCGTCAGAAGCGTCCCAAGTGTCCTCGTGAACCTTGCCACGCAGATCTGCTGTATCAACCCGCCGACCACCGGGATATGGAGTTTTATCTTATCCACTACGAGTTTCCTGTCAGGATTCTTGATAATGAACTTGTACAGCAACACTATAAAAACCGGGATAAGCGGGATGAGATACCATGCCTTTCTTGTTATTTCGCTTACGGCTATAAGCACCTTGGTTGGCAAAGGCAATGCGCCTCCAAGCTCAGAAAACATATTCGTAAAAGTAGGTATCACAAATACCATAAGCATGACAAGTATTAAAACCGCCACTATAAGAACAAAGGCCGGGTACATGAGAGCTGACTTTACCTTATCCCTGAGCTTTTGATTTTTATCAAGAAATTCGGAGAGCCGTTTCAGTATGCTCTCGAGCATTCCTCCGAGCTCCCCTGCCTTTATCATATTAATATAAAATTCAGGGAATACACGCGGAAAATGCGAGAGTGATTCTGAAAAATTTGTGCCGCTTTCCACTTCGTTTACAAGTTGTTTTATGATATCTTTAAGCGCTCCCGGCTCTAACTGGTCATATAGTGTCCTGAGCGCTTTTACAAGCGGCAGGCCTGCCGCTATAAGAGTTGACAACTGCCTGGTAAATACTACAAGTGACTTTGTGCTGACCTTTTTTTTGAGGTTTAGGCTTGGGAAGGATTTCAAAAATTTCATCGCTCATTGTTTGACAATAGTATCGTCTATCTCTACAATAAAACCCTGCTTGGTATTTTTTATGTCAGCCGCCGCAATTCTGTCTCTGGTTTGCATAACCTCTATAGTTCCTATAAACAAGCTGCCTCTAAGGACATTAAAAACATCTCCCGCTCTTATCCCGTCCTGCTTACCAATATCTATAACAACGAAATTATGATCCCTATTAACGGTTACTATTTTACCCAGGGACTCCGTTTCTTTGTTTATGCGCTCGAGAGAACCGGAACGCGTACTTGCCGTATCGCCCGCCTGTCTCTGTAAAACTATGGGAGGCAATTCTACCTCAGCCTGGCTGTGGTATGCCTCAGCTCTTAATTCCCTTGCCTTACTGGCTTGCTCACCAAGAGCTGTCTTTAATTTATCAATTTCTCTATCCCTATATCCTATCTCTCTCTCAAGGCCTGCCAGCCTTGATTGTATAGACTCTTTTTCAGTCACTAAATTCGCGAACTTACTGGCGGTATCTTCTATCTCAGTAAGCTTAGTCTTTAATAAATTTCTCTCTATCTTTATATTTTCAGCTTCTTTCCTGATCCCTTCGCTCTTATCTTTCTCTCTTAACATGTCCCTGCTCAATATCTCAGCTACATTACCGGAATCCCTGAGCTTCTCCTCCAGTCCCCCTTTTTCTTCTATAAGCTTAGATAGCGCTACCTCCATCTCCATATTTTTAGCCTTTATTTTTTCTATCTCGGCATATCTTGGCCCTAGAGAATCTTTTAGCCGCGTCAGCTCTACCTCCATGGCTATCTTTTCCCTTAAGACTCCCGCGAGGAAATTATCAGACTCCATTTCCTTGAGTTTTGTCTCGAGATAGAATTTGCCTTTCTTGACCCTCGCGAGCTCCTTAGTAAAACTATCTCTTTCATCTATAAGCTTGGTGTATTTGGCTTCCAGATCCTTGTTCTTGGACTCTAGGGCCTTAAGTTCTTTCTCGACCGCGGCGAATCTAGTTTTTAATTCCGTCTTCTCTTTATTTGTAGCTGTGAGTTCACGATTAAAACGCTCTACGGTAGTTTCAAAGAGTTTTTCTAAGCCCGTGTATTCATCAAAGAGCCTTTCCTTTACAACAAAAAACCATCCTGCGCTAAAACTGCTTAATACTACCAATGCTACTAATATCCACAATATAGAACGCAGTGTCTTATCCATACACCTCCTGCCTCTTACTTTCTGTAATTTGTATTATACCATATATCTAATTTTAGACAAATATTATTAATTAGAACTCTAACTTGACGAAACTTACAATGTAAGTTTCGTCAAGTTAAGCCGCTCAATTCACCCCTTTACGTCCCGGTCTTAAATTAATACCTTTCAAATCTTCAAAAATTAAATAAATACTGGGTAGTAAAAACAGTGTCAATATGGTTGAAGAGGTCATCCCGCCTATAACGGTAATCGCAAGCGGAGACCACAAATTAGCTGATTCGCTTCTATCAAATGCCATTGGCAGCAGGCCAAAAATAGTCGTGGAAGTAGTCATTGCTATAGGCCTCAGGCGGTGTTCACACGCCGCTATCACTGACTTAAATGTTACCCACCTACTGCTTTTTCTATTTGCCGCTTGTGTTCGTAAAAAATTTATCCTGTCTACCAGGACAATGGCGTTATTAACAACAATCCCCGCGAGCATAATAAAACCTATGATCACCCCGCGGCTTATTGGTTTGTGTGTAATCTTCAAGGCCAATACTACGCCCACGATAGAAAGCGGGACAGAAACCATTATAATAAATGGCTGCCCGTATGACTCAAAAAGTGAAGCCAGCACAAGATACACTAAAAATATTGTTATCCACAATACCCCCTGGGGGAATGCCCACAATTCCCTTTCGTTCTCAACCTGCCTTTCATAATCCCCGCCTATTCTATAATAATAATCCTTCGGAAATTCCATATCAGACAGATTCTTCCTGACCTCTTTTACAGCCTTTACAAGTGAAGATTTCGTAATAAGGGCGGTTATATGAATGACTCTCATTTTGTTCTTTCTCACTATTTCACTGGAGCCTATCTGAGGGTTAAAATCCGCTACCTGTTTTAGCAATATCGGGTTCCCGTCCTTTGAAAAAAGCGTCAATTGCCTCAGATCATCCATGCGTTTTCGATCCTCTTTCCTTAAGCGGGCAATCGTTTCTATCTCCCTGGCCTCTGTATGATACAACGTGGCCCTTAAACCTCTTGTTTCAGAATGAAGCGTCCCTGCTATTTCTTTCACAGTCAATCCGAATATACCAGCCTTTTCTTTATCGATGACTACTCCCAACTCAGGCCTTCCGCTGATCCTCGACATCCTAATGTCTTCAAAGCCTCCCATAGCCCCTAACCTCGTAGCGATAGAAACCGCGAGCTCTTTTAATATCTCATAATCATATCCATATAAATCTACTATAATCTCCTTCAAGCCTTTTTCCTCTATCTCTGAAAAATAAATAAAACCGCCTTTGTATTTATACTCAACTGACTGCGCGGCGGCGCGTATATCTTCTATAACAGCCTGCGTCGGACGCATACGCTTGGCAAGAGACAGAAGTTTTACATATATCTTACTGGACCACGGCTGGACCTGTGAGGTGAATGTCTTTATTTCCGGGATATGGGAAAGAACGAGCTCTATCTCTTTGACCATCTGGTCTGTTACATCGAGTTTCGCGCCGGGCTCTAATTCCACATATATGGTAAATCTGCCTTCTTCTGTGGTTGCCATAAATTCCCTGTCCATCTTAAACCCTTCAAATACTGCCATCGCTAATATTGTAAACGCGATCAAAACAGCCATATATCTAAACCTTAACCCAATGGATAAAAATCTCCTGTAAAAAAACTTTAATTTTAAAACTGTGTATTTTTTAAACATTGGCTTGGGTTTTTCCTGTTCGGGAATAACTTTCATGCGGTCATATAACATAGGCACAAGCGTTAATGCGACAAATAGCGAACCGATGAGGGAACATGTCACGGTCAAGGCAAGTCCGCTCCAAAGCATGCGGGTAGCTTTATTTACAAAAATAAAAGGTAAAAATACTATTATCGTGGTTACTGTAGAGGCGAATATCGCGAGCCCGACCTCTTTGGCCCCATCCACAACTGCCTGGGTGTAATTCTTCGCCCTTTTCTCTTCTCCATGGAGAGAGGAAGGGGGCGAGGCGGCCAAAATCAGGATACCTCTTTTTTTCTTGTCAATATTATCTAAAACCACTATGGAATTATCCACCAACATCCCCAGCCCTAGCGCTAACCCGCTAAGCGTCATTACATTTATTGATATTTTATTAAAGTACATCAATATAAACGTTGCCATAATAGATATAGGGATCGCGACTCCTATTATCGAAGTTACCTTAGGATCTCTTAAAAATAATAACAGCACCAAAATCGCGATAATCGCCCCAAACAAAAGAGAAACCTTAACCGCCTTTATAGCCTCTTTTATCGCGTCCGCCTGATTTAAGGTCTCCTTTATAAATATATTACTGTCTAATACTTTTTTTAACTGCCTGAGTTCTTTTTCTATATCAGATACAACCTGTATGGTATTCGCCGTTGATTCTTTTTGTATATAAATAGAGACTACCGGCTCTATATCCGTCCTCGCGTAACTGGTTGGCTCCAAATAAGAATCCTTTACATCCGCAACCTCCTTAAGTTTAATGATAGAGCCCTGAGGCGTCACGCTGACCCCGATATTCTCTATGTCTTTGATAGACCTGAATTCCCCTATAATCCTTACAAGAAACTTGCTTTTTTTGTCTTCGACATCCCCCGCGAGTAAATTTAAATTATTTGCGCCGAGTAAATTGATAATATATTCTATGGGGATGCTATATTGATGTAATTTACCTTTATCTATCTCGACTAATATCTTGGCCTCCCTGCCTCCATATACATCTACATTGGCGACCCCGTTTATCCGCAGTATGCTCTCTTTTATCTGCTCATCAACAACCTTTCTCAGCGCTTCAGGCGTACAGGCCTTCCCTGTAACAGCTAATAAAAGTATCGGCATATCAGATTCCTTGTACTGCGCTATTACCGGTTTTTCTATTTCATTCGGGAGCTTGTCTCTTATTTTTGAAAAATTCTCTCTTACTTCAAGCGCGACAAAATCCATATTAGTGCCCGGTTCAAATTCAAGCCATATCCTGGACTCTCCTGATTTTGAAGTAGAATATATGTTTTCTAAATAACTGACGGTGCTTACTGCTTCCTCTATAGGCTTAGTAACAAGGGCCTCTACTTCCTGAGGAGGCATACCCCCTCTTACGTTTACAATTATGCTTATATCCCCATAGGCTACATTGGGTTTTAATTCAACAGGCAGGTTTAATAATGACACCAGTCCCACCAGCAATATTCCAAGGAATATCATGAATATAGTAACTGGCCTTTTGACTGAAAATTCAGGAAGATTCATGTGTCTGTCCTCTGTCTTCTGTCTTCTGTAACCCATACCACCGGCCAGGACCAAGGGGGCCGTTGGCAATAAGTATCCCCTTATCCAGCAACTCTTTTAAATCCCTGGCAGCAGTAGGTACTGATACATTAAACTGCCGCGCATATTCCTTGCGGGTAATTCTCTTTACCTTTTTCAGATATTCGATCAACTGCTCCTGGCGTTTATTAAACATTGGTAAAAACGCGGGCGTCTCTTCTGGAACTAACAATTTAGAAGGCTCGGGTTCAAGTGACGGCACAGGTTCTGGCGACGGCACAAGCTTAGGTGGTGGCACAGGTTCAGGTGACGGCACAGATTCTGGCAATGGCTCAGGCTTAGGTGACGGCGTAGGTTCAGGTGGTGGTTTTACCTCAGATTCCTCTTGCGCCTTTTTAATTATCAAAGGCTTTATCTTTGTTTCCACAGGTTCTATCTCCGGCTGTTCCGGTTTTGTAACTAAAGAAGACGGGCTAACGACCTTCGGCTCCTTGCGCAGTAGTTCTAAAATAGGCTGGGGTCCCGGTATCCTTGACGGACATGGTGTTTCCGTAGCCAGTCTTTTCGCGATAATCTCAGCAATGATAGTATAGACACATGGCACGACAAAAAGCATCAAAATAGTTGAAGCTAAAAGGCCGCCCATTACTGTTATTGCCATAGGGCTTTGAAGTTTTGATCCTTCTGCCATGCCCATCGCCAGAGGCAAAAGTCCCAATAATGTAGTCATAGTTGTCATCAATATCGGCCTAAGCCTTATCTTTCCGGCCTCAATAACAGCTTCTATTAACTCAACGCCTTTTTCCCGTAATCTATTTATGCTATCAATTAAAATAATACCTGTATTAACGACAATCCCGCCCAGCATTATAAGCCCAAGCATGACGACGACACTTATAGGGGTATGCGTTATAAATAATGCCACAAACACGCCTGTAAGCGATAAAGGTACCGCGAACATAATGACAAAAGGCTGCCATAGAGATTCAAATTGCGCGGCCATTATCATATACACCAGGAGTATGGATAAAAGCAATGCGAATCTAAGGGACTTGAAAGATTCTTTCATCTGCTGGTTTTCTCCTGAGATAGCCATATTGACATCTTTCTCAGTATCCTTTAAACCTATAGGCCTTCCGGCCTCTTCCTTCTCAATCCTGTTCAATAACAGGCCTATATCCGTTATCACCTTGTCCAATGCCCTGTCAGCTATATTAGCCGTTACAAGCACTACCCGCTGCTGATCAAGTCTTTTTATCTCGCTTGGCCCTACACCCTGCGTTATATATGCTATCTCAGACAACGGCACCTCTATGCCAAGCGGCGAATGAACAAGAATGTTTCTAAGAGACGAGAATCGAGAACGGCCCTCTTTTCTCAACCTGACTCTTACGTCTATTTCTCTGCCCTCTTCTTTGAATTTAGTAGCTACTGTCCCTTTTATGGCAGTATGGGCGGCCTGGGCAATCACACTTGTCGAGAGATTATAAAGCGCGGCCTTGTCTTTCAGGACATTCACTTTTGTCTCAGGAGAGGGTTTAGTAAGGCTTGTGCGGATACCATAAATACCCTTTATATGACTAAGCCCGCCTTTGACATACCCGGCGAGTTCTTCAATCTTATTAAGATCTTTTCCTTTGATCTCAATGACAACAGGCGCGGAACCCTGAAGCGCTGTCTTAAAAACACTTTCCTGCAGGACATATTCTATCTCCGCATCTTCCAGATCCGTCTTATCTAATCTATCCTTCAAGGTATCTATCACATTAGATGTCGCCTTTTCTTTACCCCCTTTTTTCAAGGCCACAAGGATCTGGGCCTGGTTAGAGCCAATGGTCTCAACATCCTGCGCGTAGTCCTTCTTTTTGCTCGAGCCAATATTCACGGCTGCGCCTTCGACTGCCTTTGTATTAAAAAGTACTTTCTCTATTTTAGCAGTGACTCTATCCGTAACCGCCAATTTTGTGCCGCTAGGCATGTTTACCTTAATTATAAATTCGCGTTGATCTACTCTTGGCATAAATTCCCTGTCCAACAGCATAAAAACTCCCGAACTTGATAGGAGCAGTATCATCACCGCGATTAAGAATATCACTCTATGCCTCAATATCCTTGGAATAAGCTTAGAATATAACGGCCCCAGCCCAAGCGTAAAATTGCTCTTAGGGATATCCTGTATTTTTCCTATAGCCCGGCCGCCTATAGCAGTCAGGCGGGGGATCAGGGAAAGCGCCATTATCAGGGAAGCTAACAGAGAAAATGTAACTGTAAAAGCAAGCTCTTTAAATAATTGGCCTGCTACGCCGACAACAAAAACCATGGGCAGAAAAACCGCCACAGTTGTAAGCGTTGAGGAAAATATTGCCCCTGACATCTCGCTTGCCCCGGAGATCGAGGCCTCTTTTATATTTCTATTCTCGCTAAAATTATTATAAATATTCTCTATGACTACTATTGCGTTATCCACCAGCATGCCTATGCCAAGCGCGAGCCCGCCCAGCGAAAGCATGTTTAAGGTAATCCCGTTAAAATACATAAGGCTGAACGCGACCATGATAGATATAGGCATTGAGACAGCTACTATCAATGAGGCCTTGATATTTCTTAGAAAAATAAAAAGCACCAAAAACGCCAATATCCCGCCCTGGACAGCCGCATCCATTACTCCGCGTATAGACTGTTTGATAAATATTGACTGGTCATACACTATCTTGACATCCATGCCTTTAGGTAAATCTCTTCCTATTTCACCCAATCTGGCTCTTACCTTTTGCGCGACAAGCAGGGTATTGACCCCGGCCTGCTTTTGCACCGCTATTGAAATATTTTCTTCTCCGTTATAACGGGATATGCTTGTCCTCTCCTGAAATGTGTCTTTTATCTCCGCGATATCTTTTAGATATATAAGCCTGGGGATAGAATCTGGTTCTGGTTCAGGCCAGCCTGGCTTTCTTAGGCGCGCCTCTTCTATTGGCTCATCTTTGCCCACAACAGTCTTTCTTATCTCCGGCACTATCTTGAATTCCCCCATTGTCCTAATCAGGTATTCATAGAAATGCTCCTCTATTGTGCCTGCCGGATAATTTAAATTTGATGAACTTAACGCGTCAACTATACTTGTTATAGAAATATTGGAGGCGCGCAATCTCCCTTCATCCACGGAGACAAGTATCTCCCTTTCCACCCCTCCGCTTATATTACAGGAAGCAACACCTTCAACCTTTTCAATCTCATCTTTTATGAATTTCCTCGAAAGCCTCAGGAGTTCGGAAGGGGATTTATTTCCTGTAATACTTAAAGTCATGACAGGCAGGTCAAAGGGATTAAATTTCATTACTATAGGATCACTGGAACCCAGAGGAAGCCTTTCTTGTACAAGATCTATCTTCTCACGGATACCAAGCGAGGCAAAGTCCATATTGGTGCCCCATCCAAATTCTGTAGAGACTATTGAAACACCCTCTTTAGATATAGAGCTTATGCGTTTTAGGTTGCTTACGGTGCCGACCGCCTCTTCTATTATTTTTGTTATAAGAGTTTCAACTTCTTCCGGGGCCGCGTTTTCATATGTTGTAATTACTGTAAGCTGTGGATAAGTAATGGAAGGAAAAAGTTCACGGGGGAGGCGCGTCAGGGAGATAAACCCCAATACCAATGCCCCTAAAAAAAACATGGAGATGGTAACAGGCCGCTTTACTGAAAATTCCGGAAGTCTCATTATTCATCAGAGGACAGAAGACAGAAAACAGAAGTCAGAAGTCGGAAGACAGAAAAAGGAAAGATCTGTTCTCTGTCCTCTGCCTTCTGTCCTCTGATATCTGTCCTCTGTCTTCTGTCTTCTGAACACTCACTCTTCAATGACACTCTCCTGCACTTCTACGATCTTTACAGGCATGCCGTTTTTGAGTTCCTGCGGCGTATCAGTTACCACCAATTCACCGTCATATAATCCGGACGATATGACAGTATAATCAGTGGTAACATACGCCTGTTCCACGATCCTGGATGATACAGTGCCGCTATTTTCATCAACGACAAAAATTGTATATCCCTGGTCTGTCCTGTTTAAACTCAGGCTCGGCACGACTATCGCGTCTTTAAACTCAGCGACTGTAATCATAGCCCTGGCAAACATACCCGGCAAGAGCATGGCGTCTGGATTCTCGAGCCTTACTCTTACAGTAAGCGTCCTGGACTTACCCTCAATGATAGGGAACATATTATCCACTGTGCCGGAAAAGACTCTACCTGGATACGCATCTACCGTGACTTTAACCTTTTGGCCCAGCATAACCTTATCGATATCCTTTTCAACGAGGCCAAGTTCAACAAACACTTCAGCTGTATCATATAATGTGGCGATCTTATCCTGCGGCGTAACAAATTCCCCTACTTCAGCATCCCTGGAACCCAGGACACCATCACGCGGCGCGTTTAATTCTGTTTTTTTAAGTTCGGCCTCGGCAGACTTAAGTTCTATTTCAGCTGACTTGGCCTGCAGTTCAACGCTTTGAGCCTCCAGCTCCACTTCCTCTAATTTTGCCTTTATAATGCCTCCTATTTTATAAAGATCCTTGAAGATCTCCAGCTTTTTTTCCGCGGCGAGAGACTGCACCCTGGCTGATTCTGATTTACTCTTGGCGTAATCCACTTTTAACCGCGCGTCTTTTTTGTCTAAACCGGCTATCAAATCTCCTTTGTAAAGGATGTCCCCTTCCCTGAAATCAATTGACTCTATTATACCGCTGATCTCGAATTTGAGCCCGACTTCCACGGCGCCTTTTATTGTGCCCAATACCGGCAGATCATCCTTAAAATCTAGAGGGCTTACGCGGTAACACCTAACTGATATTGCCTCGCTTTTTGATTCTAAGCTATCGATTCCGCCAGGCGCTTCGCCTGTTTCCTTGCGTCCCATATTTATGCCCGGGATATCAGCTTTTTTGCCTGGCGTCTTTTTATATATAGTAATGCCCCATATCACCAAAAAACCTAAAACCCATAAAAGTATAAAACCTATCAAAAGTGTCTTTGTTTTCTTCATA
>JBDRBM010000056.1:0-38052 GCA_043822665.1 Candidatus Omnitrophota bacterium | reverse complement strand
AAATCTATCAGGAGATACATGGAGGAGCTTGCCGCGAGACAGCCTGCTCCGGGCGGAGGCAGCGCAGCTGGTCTTGTGGGCGCCACAGGCGCGGCCTTGCTGGAAATGGTGTGTAATTTTACACTCGGCAATGAAAGATATAAAAACCACCACAATGACATACAAGGGCATTTAAAGACCTTAAAGAGGATAAGGGAAATTTTTTTGGTGATTATCGACGACGACGTCAAGATTTATTCAGCCATACACGATGCCTTTAAGGCGAAGAAAAAAAAAGATATAGAAAAAGCCCTGAGGAACGGCTACTATGTATCAGATAAGGCCTGCAGGTTATCAAAAGATGCCATGGAAATAGCCATGGACCTTGCGGTTAAAGGCAATGTCAACCTCATAACTGATGTAGGCTGCGGCGCTGAACTTCTGGAATCCGCTTTTAATTCAGCTGTATTTAATTGCCGGATAAATCTTAAAGGCATGGATGATAACTTTTTTGTGGAAAAAGAATCGATGAATGTAGACAGCATAAAGAAGGAAATAGAAGCGCTCTACAAAAAGATAATCGCTAAAGTCAAAGAAAGGATGAAATAGACATGGCTGCGAAATTGCTGGATGGTAAGGTCTTGGCCGCGAAGATAAAAGAAGGCTTAATGAAAGAGATCGACCTATTAAAAACTAAGCATAAAAAATCCCCAAAACTGGTAAGTGTCCAAGTAGGTGAAAATCCAGCTTCAGAAGTATATCTTAGGTCGCAGAAAAAGAATGCCGAGGAGCTGGGTATAGGGTATTCAGTTGAAAAGCTGGATGCCAAGACTTCTCAAGAAGAGTTAATAGCGGTAATCGACAGTTTAAATAAAGACGGGTCTATTGACGGGATTATCGTGCAAATGCCATTGCCGCAGTGTATCGATGCGAAGATTATCTCCAGGTATATTTTGCCGTCAAAAGACGTTGAGGCAGTACACCCGCAGAACATGGGAGAGATTGTATTTGGCAAGGCAAAGATCCTTCCGTGTACAGCCGCGGCCTGCATGGAACTCTTAAATTCAATAGAGTCTTTGGATCTATATGGCAAAGAGGCTGTGGTAGTGGGACATAGCGAGATCGTTGGAAAACCCCTTGCGTTACTGCTTTTAAACAGGTTTGTAACAACTACAGTTTGTCACATTGCTACAGGTGAAAGAGGGACATTGCCTGAATTTGTTAAAAGGGCTGAAATCTTGATCGTGGCCTGCGGAAAGCCCCGTCTCATAAAAGGCGATTGGATAAAGGAGGGGGCCATTGTAATAGACGTGGGCATTAACCGCGTCGAGGGCAAGATTGTCGGGGATGTTGAATTTGACAGGGCCCAGGAAAAGGCATCGCACATAACGCCTGTCCCAGGGGGCGTAGGGCCTTTGACAGTGGCAATGCTAATGAAGAATGTGGTAGAGGCGTATAAGATTCAGAAGACAGAAGACAGAAAACAGAAGACAGAGAACAGATGACAGAGAACAGATTTTATTTTTCTGCCCTCTGTTTTCTGACAAAATTTACAATGTAACTTTTGTCAGGCTTCGCCAGAGCGAAAAGACGAACCGGACACTTGCTTTATTACAGTGTCCTGCCGGTTAGTGCTGAGGTCTGAGGCACATTAGAAGAATTTTGGCAAAAGTCCGCAAGGATTTATAGCGAGCTTCGATCATGGTAGCCTGCTATAGCTTGACACAGAAGCGAACTATAAACCGTAGCGGACGGCAAAATTACTTCAGTGCCGAATGTCCCCAGCGCTAACCGGCAGGATGAGAACCTTAAGGAACCCAAGAATGTCTTTGTGTGATAAGATTGAGGAAGGGAAATTTATACTGACCTCGGAGATCGGGCCGCCAAAAGGGACTGATATCGGGGAGACACTGAAAGACGCCGAACTTATCAGGGGCAGGGTAGACGCGATTAACGTAACAGATCTACAGAGTTCTGTTATGCGTGTCGGGTCCCTTGCGATATGCAGGCTTTTGATTGAGCGCGGACTGGAGCCCGTATTTCAGATTACATGCCGCGACCGGAACAGGCTCGCGCTTCAATCAGACCTCTTATCAGCGTCAGTCTTTGGTATAAAAAACATACTCGCGCTTACGGGCGATCACCCTGTGCTCGGCGATCACCCGCAGGCAAAACCTGTATTTGACCTTGACTCAATACAGCTTCTCGAGGCGATAAAGACTCTCCGTTCAGGAAAAGATATGGCAGGTAAAGACTTGAAAGGCACGCCTGATTTTTGCGTAGGCGCTGTTGTAAATCCCGGCGCTGATCCAATAGAACCTGAGATTATCAAGATGGAAAAAAAGATTGCTTCTGGGGCACAATTTTTTCAGACCCAGGCAATATACGATATCGATTTATTTAAAAAATTCCTTGAGGCGTCAAAACACATCAAGACTACAATAATCGCGGGAATAGTTCTTTTAAAATCAGCTGGCATGGCCAGGTTTATGAATAAAAACGTCAGCGGAGTTTTTGTGCCGGATAACCTGATTGAGGAAATGGACAAGGCGCAGGATAAAGGCGCGAAGTCAATAGAGATAGCAGCCCGTCTTATCAAAGAACTGAGACCTATGTGCCAGGGCGCGCACATAATGCCTATCGGGTGGGATAAAAAAGTTTCGCTTGTACTGGACGCGGCAGGATTATGAAGATAGCGGTTACAGGGAAGGGAGGCTCGGGAAAAACATCTATTGCGGCAGGCCTGGCCTTTATATTCAGAAATCAAGGCAGAAAAATAATAGCAATAGACGCTGACCCTGATGCCAATCTATCTACCGCGCTGGGCTTTCCGGATACAGAAAGGCCCGTGGCTATATCAGAGCTAAAAAAACTGATACTTGAGCGCACAGGGGAAGTCGGCGCGTTTTTTAAATTAAATCCAAAGGTCGAGGATATACCCGATAAATTCTCGAAAGAGCGTAACGGTATCAGGCTGATTGAAATGGGTACTGTAAAAAAAGGTGGCGCTGGCTGCGTGTGTCCCGAGAGCGCTTTTTTAAAGGCGCTATTGAGCCATATAGTTATAAATAGAGACGAGGTTGTTATAGTCGATATGGAGGCGGGCGTCGAGCATTTAGGCCGGGGAACCGCTCAATCCGTTGAGAAATTTATAATAGTAGTTGAACCGAACAAGACCTCTATTGATACAGCGGCCAGGATAAAGAGCCTTGCGGAAAATTTAAAGATCAAAGAGGTATCAGCCATAGCCAACAAGATAAGGTCCGAAGGCGATAAGGTCTTTATTGGGGAAAATTTAAAGGGCTTAAGAGTAGAAGGTTTTATAAAACTGGATGAATCTCTTTTGGATTCCAGGGGGATTTTGCCTGAGGATTCAAAGTTTTTGAAAGATTTAGAGGAAATAGCGCTTACAAAAAAATCTGTTGTGACTAAAGTGCTCATTTGAGGAGGTAGTAAGTGTCAAAACCAACAGGTAATCCTATTAATGATGGCCTGCTTAAGATAGCGAGCGAAAAAAATATCGAAACTATATGGGACAGGTTTCAGCTCCAGGAGCCGCATTGCGGTTTCGGCACGCTTGGTCTCTGCTGTAAGATATGTAATCTTGGCCCGTGCAGAATAGACCCGTTTGGCGAAGGCGCGCAAAAAGGAACCTGCGGCGCGGACGCGGATGTTATCTCTGCCAGAAATCTCGCGCGAAACGCCGCTGGAGGAGCCGCGTGTCATTCAGATCATGGCAGAGATCTCGCTGTAACATTGCTTGAACTAGGCCGCGGTAAGGCGAAAGATTATTCTATAAAGGATCCCGCGAAGTTAAGAAGGTTAGCCGTTGAATTCGGCATAAAAATAGAAAACAAAAATGATTTAAAGATAGCTGAAGAGCTGGGCGAGGCACTATTAAAAGAATTCGGCAAACAGGAAGGCGAATTAACGCTTATAAAAAGGGCGCCGAAAAAGCAGATTGACACATGGAGAAAATTAAATGTTGTGCCAAGGGGTATTGACATAGAGGTGGTCCAGGCAATGTCCAGGACTCACATAGGGTGCGACAATGAGTACCGGCATCTTATAGAATTAGCCATAAAGACATCTCTCGCGGACGGATGGGGCGGTTCAATGATTGCCACTGAGCTCAGCGATATACTCTTTGGCTCGCCACAGCCTGTCAGGGCAGAAGTAAATCTGGGTGTCCTGAAAGATGATGAAGTAAATGTGCTTGTGCATGGCCATGAACCGACCCTTTCAGATATAATAGTAACTGCCAGCCAGGACAAGGAAATAATCGAACTGGCTGGAAAAGCAGGGGCAAAAGGTATAAATCTTTCAGGCATCTGCTGTACCGCGGCAGAAGTGCTTATGAGGCATGGCATACCAATGGCAGGCAATTTCCTTCAGCAGGAGCTTGCTATAATCACAGGAGCAGTAGAGGCGATGGTAGTTGATATACAATGCATCATGCCTTCTCTGCCTGAGGTTGCTCAGTCATTTCACACAAAGCTTATCTCCACATCTCCCAAGGCCAGGTTCAAAGGCATGGAGCACATAGAGTTTAATGAAAAAGACGCGCTTCTTATAGCGAAAAAGATACTAAAAATAGCCATAGAGAATTATAAACAGAGGGACAGATCAAAGGTAAACATCCCCAAGGAAAAAATGACGCTGGTCGCGGGATTTACAATGGAAAATATTTTCTATAATCTTGGGGGCACTTTCAGGAAATCCTACAGGCCGCTGAACGACGCTATTATAAGCGGCAGGATAAGAGGCGTTGCGGGGGTTGTGGGCTGCGACAACCCGAAAAACCAGTCAGGCATGTGTCACGTTGACATGGTAAAACACCTTATAAAAAATGATGTGCTTGTGGTCCAGACCGGATGCTCTGCGGGGGCGTGTGCCAAGGCAGGGCTCTTGACGCCTGAGAGCGCGTTCAGGTTTGCCGGAGACGGGCTTAAAGAAATATGCGAGACAGTGGGCATACCCCCGGTATTACACACTGGCTCGTGCGTTGATAATACAAGGATCCTTACTGCCTGCTGTGAGATGGTAAAAGAAGGCGGCATCGGCAATAGCATTGACGAACTGCCTGTCGCGGGCGCCGCGCCTGAATGGATGTCTGAAAAGGCAATAGCCATAGGCTGGTATTTTGTCTCCTCCGGCATATTTGTTGTAATAGGAACGCCTTTGAGGGTCCTGGGCAGTAAGGCCGTCGCGAATTATATATGCGGAGATATAGAACAAATTGTCGGAGGCAAGTGGGCATTTGAAGGTGATCCGATAAAGGCGGCGGAGCTCATGATAGCCCACATTGACAAAAAACGCGAGGCATTAAAACTAAAACCGCTAATCTACGCCACTCCTTAACTTGACGATTCTTACATTGTAAGTTTCGTCAAGTTAAGCCGCTGAAAGATATGAAAAAAATATATTGTGATGTTAAAAAATGTTTAGGGTGCGGCTCTTGTGAAATTGCGTGCGCTGTGGAGCATTCGAAATCCAAGGCCCTTGATGCCGCTATAAAAGAAGAAAAGCTCCCGATAAAAAGGCGTAAAGCTCAATTTGTCGATAAGGGCGTAGCGATCTCAACAGGCTGTTATCATTGCGAGGATGCGGCATGCGTAACGGCATGTATGTCAGCCGCTATGTATAAAGACAAAAAGACAGGCCAAACCAGGCACGACAAAGATAAATGCATTGGCTGCTGGATGTGTATAATGAACTGCCCTTTTGGGGCGCTTACAAGAGAGAGACAGGAAAAGATGGTCGCAAAATGCGACCTATGTCCTGACAGGGATATGCCGGCGTGTGTTGAGGCGTGTCCTTCGAAGGCGTTATTTATAGGCTCTTTCGAGGGGTTCAAGGAAAAGGTATGCGATACGCGATAATAGGTTCAAGCGCCGCAGGCATAAGCGCTGTTGAAACCATTAGGTCTAAAGATAAAAAATCAAGCATAACTGTTATATCTGACGAGCAGAAACCTCTCTATTCACGCTGTCTAATCTCATATTTCCTGGCCGGCACAATTGACAGGGATAAAGTCCGGATAAGACCCGGCGATTTCTTTAAAAAGAATAAAATTGAGGCAGTGCTGGGTGTAAAGGCGGAAAAAATAGATGTTGAAAAAAAAGAAATACAACTTGGCAATAAAGAAAAGACCAAGTTTGACAAATTACTCATTGCCACTGGCGCCTCTCCGAAACTCGAAAATATACCCGGCAAGGATAAAAAAGGGGTCTTTCCTTTAAGGACCATAGAGCATGCCATGGAAATAGAATCCATGCTGGGACAGGTTAAAAATGCCGCTATTTTAGGAGGCGGGCTTATAGGTTTGAGGGCGGCCTATGCGCTGAAATCGAGGAATAAAGATGTATCGGTCTTTGTAAAGTCTTCTCAAATACTTTCGCAGATAATAGACAGCGAGTCCGCGGGTATAATGCAGAGGCACATAGAGAAAAAAGGCATAAAGGTTTTTACAGGAAAGGCCGCGAAAGAGATAAGAGGAAAAGACTCTGTGGAAGGCCTTGTTCTTGATGACGACTCAAGTGTTGACTGTCAGCTGGTTGTTATAGGCAAAGGCGTCAGCCCTAATATTGAGATAGCCAGGGAAGCAGGGTTAAAGACCAATTGGGGCATTGTGGTAGATAAATTTTTAAAAACCACTAACGACAATATTTTTGCGGCAGGTGATGTGGCAGAATCATATGATATAACACTGGGCGAGAATTCTATAAACGCGATATGGCCTGTTGCGGTTGAGCAGGGGAGGATTGCCGCGCTCAACATGCTCGGGGATAATCAGGCATATGACGGCACGCTGGCCATGAACTCCATAGAATTTTTCGGCTTACCGGTGATATCTATAGGCATAACAAGACCTAAAAAGGATATTTACAAGGAAATAGTCAGAAAAAATCCAGATAAGAACATCTACAAGAAGATAGTACTGCGCGACAATATAATAGTAGGCGCTATCTTTGTAAACGCGATTGAACAAATAGGAGTTATCGGAGCCCTTATAAAAAACAAGGTTAATATAAAAGACATAGAGGACATTGTGCTGGAAGATTATTTTAACTACGGCAAGATAGTCAAAATAATAAAAGACTCAAAAGGCGCCTTTAAACAAAAAGAATTCACAGAGACGATAATGACTGCTTAACTTGACGAAACTTACAATGTAAGAATCGTCAAGTTAAGCTGGGAGCGGATGGAGGTAGTATGTCTAAGATTATAGCATCAGCTGCTATGCGAGGAGCTAAACAGATATATAGCCAGGCAGAGGAATTTCTAAACAAGGCTATTAAGGAAAAAGGCGGGCAGTGCGAGGTAAGCTTTCCGGAAACAGCTTTTTATTTCCCCATGGCATACGCGCTTCTGGGTAAAGAGGTAAAAGACTTAGCCGGAGCAAAAGATGTTCTATTGTTTTCAAAGACGCTTCTTCATGACGAACCAGCGGAAAAGATATGGCTTCCTTATTTGGGCGATACGCTTGATTCAGGCGTATCAACCTTATTGTGCGAAGAGATAATAATGGCGCTTAGGTATCTATATGGCCAGGAGCCTCAAAAGGACTGTAACGGCTTTTTTTCAGATACTATACTGCGTACGCTCGGCATTCAGCTAGTGGACGGAAGGATGCCTGGATTCGCCGCAATTCTCGGGGCCGCGCCCGACAATAAAACAGCTGTATATATTGTGCGTGAACTACAAAAGCGCAGTATTATGACTTTTGTCGGAAGCAATGTAAACGGCCGCAGTATAATAGATCAACTCCTGGAAGAAAATGTAGAAATGGGCTGGGATACCTATATAGTGCCTTATGGCAGGGATACAATGAGCGCTATTTATCCGTTAAACTGGGCTATTCGAGGGGCATTGACATTCGGAGGCCATAAGAGAGGCGAGGCCTTAAAATGCCTTAAATATTGTCAGAACAGGGTATTTGCGTTCGGGATGGTGCTGGGAGAGCTGGATGATATAAAGTACGCGACAGGCGCGGGCGCGATAAATATGGGATTTCCAATTATAGCTGATACAGATATACCTGAAATAAAGCCGAGCGGCATTTGTACGTATGAACACGTTGTAAAAGAGATGGACCACAAGAAGATAGTGCCCAGGTCCATAGAAGTAAGAGGCATAAAATTAAAGATTACAGATATACCCATACCCGTAGCGTACTCCCCTGCTTTTGAGGGCGAAAGGGTCAGGCGCGAACAGATGTATGCCCAGTTCGGGGGGAAATACTCTGATGCGTTTGAATACGTAAAAATAGCGGAGTCTGATAAAATAGAAGACGGGAAGATCGATGTAATAGGCCCCGACATGGACGAGATTCAGGAAGGAAGCGCCGCGCCTCTTGGGATAGTAGTGGAAGTGGCAGGTAGAAAGATGCAGAAAGATTTTGAACCAATACTCGAGAGGCAGATACACAGTTTTCTTAACGAGGCAATGGGCGTATTTCATATGGGCCAGAGGAATATGTGCTGGATAAGGATATCAAAAGACGCCAAAAATAAAGGATTCAGGTTAAGACATTTTGGTGTTATACTTCACGCGAGGTTCCATGATGTTTTTAGCGCAATAGCTGACAAGGTCCAGGTTACGATATACACAAGACAGGAAGACGTTGAAAGGATTGTTAAAGAGGCTGAAAAGGTGTATGAAGAACGCGATATCAGAGTTTCGGGCATGACAGATGAGAGCGTAGATTTGTTCTGGACATGCACTCTGTGCCAAAGTTTTGCGCCTAATCATGTCTGTATAATAAAACCCGAAAGAATAGGACTATGCGGCGCGTATAATTGGCTTGATGCCAAGGCTTCCAATGAGCTCAATCCCTCTGGGCCAAACCAGCCTGTTAAAAAAGGGCAGTGCCTTAATGCTGTAAAAGGCGAGTGGATCGGCGTAAACGAGGCAGTTACGCAAAAATCCAACAGGACAATTGAAAAATTCTGCGGCTACTCTATAATGGATTCACCCGAGACAAGCTGCGGCTGTTTTGAGTGCATAATAGCCATATTGCCGGAGGCGAACGGGTTTATGATTGTCAATAGAGAGTATTCTGGCATGACCCCTGCTGGTATGGGTTTTTCAACCCTTGCGGGCACTATCGGAGGAGGTCAGCAAACTCCGGGGTTCATGGGCATAGGCAGGCTCTATATTACAAGTAAAAAATTTATCTCTGCCGAAGGCGGGCTAAAAAGGGTTGTGTGGATGCCTAAAGAGTTAAAAGAGGCGCTTGCGGATAAAATAAAGAAGAGAGGGAAAGAGCTTGGCGACCCAGATCTTTTAAGCAAAATAGGCGATGAAACAATAGCTACCACCGCCGAAGAACTTTTACCTTATTTGGAAAAAGTCGGCCATCCGGCATTGAAAATGGAAGCGGTAATGTAAATGAGGCCATAAGTTACAGAGCCTTGTGTTGAGAAACGGGTGATGTAACTTATATAGGCCGAACTTATCCCGAGGATGCGACAGATAGGAGCATCCGAGGGATCTCTTGAGATTGCTTAGTTCTGCTCATAATGACAAAAGAAGGAGGCAAGATGGCGTTATCCGGATTAGATATATATAAATTGTTACCAAAAACTAACTGTAAAAAATGCGGTTCACCAACGTGCCTCGCCTTTGCCATGAAACTGGCAATGAAGAAAGCGTCTTTAGACCAGTGCCCTGATGTGACAGAGGAAGCAAAAAAGGCGTTGGAGCAGGCGTCACAGCCGCCAATAGCTACGGTGTCTTTTGGTTCCGGAGATAATAAGATAGAAACTGGAGGCGAAACAGTCCTCTTTAGGCATGAAAAAACTTTTTACCACCAGACCACAATAGCTATAAGCGTTGATGATACGCTGCCGTTTCCTGACATGGATAAACGCATAAAAATTATAGAGGATATGAGTTTTGAGCGCGTTGGCCAGCATATAGTCATTGACATGATAGCGCTTATCAATAAAAGCGGGTCCAGCGAGAAATTCATCGCGGCCCTTGATAAAATAGCCGCTAATTCAAAAAAGCCCTTAATCCTGGTCAGCGACGAAGCGAAGACAATAGAAGCTGCGCTGAAAAGACGCGCTGACACTAAACCTCTCATATATGCCGCCAACAGTTCTAATCTTAAAGATATGTGCGGGCTTTCCAAGGATTATAAAGCCCCTCTCGCCATAAAGGCAAAAGGCCTGGATGAACTAGATAAGTTAAGCCGGGAAGCAATGTCTTTAGGCGTGGAAGGGCTTATGCTTGACCCTCTGCCTGAGACATTGAATCAGGCCCTGAACGATTTTACGCAGATAAGGAGAATGAGCCTTAAGAAAAATTACAGGCTGCTTGGCCACCCGATCATCGCGTTTATCAAAAATAGCGATAAATACAGGGTTGTAGAGCATGCAAGTGTATTTATCGCAAAGTACGCAAGCCTGATTGTGCTGGATTCCATTGATAAAGAGGTTTTACTGCCGATTGTCACACTGCGCCAGAATATCTACACTGATCCGCAAAAACCCGTAACTGTGGAACCAAGGCTTTACTCCTTTGGCGCGGTTGATCAGACTTCACCTCTTATGGTCACTACGAATTTCTCGCTCACCTTTTATACTGTCTCTCCTGAAATAGAGGCGAGCAAGATGCCGGTGTATCTTTTAGTGACGGATTCGGAGGGCATGAGTGTTCTTACGGCATGGGCAGCTGAAAAATTCACGCCGGAGATAATAGCGGAGACTATAAAAAAACTCGAACTTGAAAAAATAATACCTCACAAAAAGGTTATTATACCAGGCTATGTTTCTATATTGAGCGGTAAGCTTGAAGATGCGTCTGGATGGAGTGTCCTTGTCGGGCCAAAAGAGGCATCAAGTATACCTAAATATTTGAAAGAGATATGGAAGTAAAATGAACCTAGCCAATAAGATTACTATATTCCGCGTATTATTGATCCCTTTTTTTATAGCAAGCGTTCTCTATTACAGTGAGGCAAGGCCTTATTTTAGGTTTATAGCATTGGCCTTGTTCGGCCTGGCCTCGCTTACAGACGCTATCGACGGCAGTATAGCCAGAAGCCGCGCCCAGGTAACAGAGTTAGGGGTAGTGCTCGATCCTGTTGCGGATAAACTTCTCATTGCCAGCGCCTTTATATCATTATCTGTTATTAAAAATCTTCCGCAGGACCTTCGCATACCCGCATGGGTAGTACTTATAGTGCTGACCCGGGACATTATTATAATACTCGGCTCCATGCTTATATATTTCTTCAAGGGAAATATCTCCATAAAGCCAAGCTACCTGGGAAAGGCTACAACGTTTTTCCAGATGATAGCTATCCTGGCTATATTGGCGGTATTTCGTTATCACAAACTCTTCGTATACCCAGCCGCTTTTTTCACAATACTCTCCGGAATAGACTATGTCTGGCGTGGTTCAAGGCAATTAAATGAAACTCAATAGCCATACTTTCCCTAAGATAGCTATAATCGGAAGGCCTAACGTAGGCAAATCAACCCTATTTAACAGGATTTTAAAAAGACGCAAGGCCATTGTTGAGAAAGGAGAATCCACTACGCGAGATAGGATAACCGGGATTGTCGAGCACTCAGGCTATACATTTGAGCTTATTGATACGGGCGGCGTAGATTTTAACAAGAAAAAAAATCTGTTTAGAGAGGTTGAAAAGCAGATAATCACCGCGATTCATCAGTCCGACGAAATTATCTTTGTCTGCGACGTAAAGACAGGTGTCATGCCTCTTGACCAAAAGATATGCGGGCTTTTGAGGAGTTTTAATAAGAAGGTCATGCTCGTGGTCAATAAGGTGGACAACAATGCCCTTTTGCAAAATTGCATGGAATTTTACAGTCTTGGGTTTGGCGAGCCAGTGCCGGTATCAAGTATTCATGGTTCAGGTGTATGGGATTTATTAGATCTTGTCGTGAGCGGCGCTAAGGCCCTTGGCAGGGCTGAACCTCGCGCGGGGGCAGGTGGACAGAGTTTAAGATCAAGGGCACAGCTTGCGGTAGTAGGCAGGCCAAACTCAGGCAAGTCTTCTTTTGTCAATGCGGTGCTTGGCGAGGAAAGGGTTATTGTAAGCCCTGAACCAGGCACTACCAGGGATTCAGTGGATAGCTATTTTGAAATAGATGGCAAGGGTTTTGTCATAATAGATACGGCTGGCATACGTTCCAAAAATAAGATCAAAGATGACGCGATGTATTATAGCATAGTAAGGGCAGAAGAAAGCATAAAAAAAAGCAACGTGGTCCTTATTCTTCTTGACGGCATGCTTGGCGTGACAAAAGAGGATTTCAGGATAATAGGCTCTGTCCAGAAAGGCTTAAAACCATTTATTGTTGGCATAAATAAGTGGGACTTGTGCCAAAAACAGGGCATTAAGGCTAAGGACTATGAACTGGCAGTACGAAGCGCGTTAAAGTTTATTTACAATACACCTATTTTATTTATGTCGGCCCTGACAGGGAAGAATATTAAAGAGGGACTTGATATAGCCTACGCGCTTGCTGAAAAATCCCGAACAAATTTTTCAACGAGCAGATTAAACGAGATATTAAAACAAATAACGATCAAGGCAACAAGATTATATTCAATAAGGCAGGCAAGACAGAGAGTCCCCGAGTTTGAGATTTTCGCAAAGAACCCGTCAGCAATAAAAGACTCGGACAGAAGACATATAGCAAATATTTTAAGGAAAGAACTGGAATTAGAAGGAATCCCCATTAAAATCATCTTTAAAAAAAAGTCATTCTAAACAGAGTAGAGAGGTGAGCATGGCTAATTTGATATTATTTTTAGGGTTGGTATTTTCTTATATAATAGGGTCAATACCGACTGGTTATATCTTCGGCAGATTGATTAAGGGGATAGATATAAGGCAATTTGGCAGTGGAAATGTGGGGGCTACGAATACATTAAGGGTTATAGGCAGACTGCCTGGCTTGATGGTTTTGGCAATTGATATATTTAAGGGTTTTTTATGCGTGGCCTATGTCGCCGGTTTATTTATGCATATATCCCCTGTAGCCAGGCCTGAATTATACAGAGTATTAATAGGTCTCGCGGTAATAGCGGGACATAACTGGACTATATTTCTTGGATTCAAGGGAGGAAAAGGCGTAGCGACAAGCGCGGGTGTCGTAATAGGCCTTGCGCCCAATATATTCTGGCTCGCTTTTCTTGTCTGGCTTATAACCTTTCTTATAACCGGCTATGTGTCCATGGCCTCGATCCTTGCCTCAATATCATTGCCCATATTCATGTTTATATCTAACCAGCCGGCAGAATTAATAATCTTTGTTAGCGTGCTCTGCCTCGCCATAGTCTATAAGCATAGGCCTAATATAAGACGGTTAAAGAACAGGGAAGAAAAAAAGATATCACTATTCAGAAAGAAGTAACCTTAAACAGAGTGTTGATATGATGGATTATATAGGTAGTGTTTTTGATGATGCAGGGGCTATAGCCAGGGCCATGCCGGGTTATGAAGCAAGAGAAGAGCAGGTCTCAATGTCCAAGGCAGTCGGCGAGGCAATCATAAATTCAGAAACACTGGTGGTTGAGGCTGGCACAGGCGTCGGCAAGAGTTTTTCATATCTTGTGCCGGTTGCCAGGTTTGCCCTTGAGAGAGATGGTATCGCGATTATTTCCACCAATACCATTAATCTCCAGGAGCAGATAATAAATAAAGATATCCCTTTTCTTGAAAAGGCCCTTGGCAAGGATTTTAAGGCAGTGCTCGTCAAAGGCAGGCGGAACTATCTTTGCCTGAGGCGGCTCCATAGGTCAAATTTTAAACAAAATGACCTATTCTCGGACGAATACGAGATGCGCCATTTTGCCAGGATAATGACATGGTCTTACACCACAGATGACGGTTCGCTCTACGATATGGAAGAAGAGCCTGATTCAAAGGTATGGGACATGGTTTCGGTTGATAGAGAGAATTGCCTTGGCAAAAAATGCCCTTATCACAAGAAATGTTTCTTCCAGGGCGCCAGAGAGAAAATGCAGGACGCGAGGATCCTGGTGATCAACCACCATCTCTTTTTCTCGAATCTTGCCTTAGTGGAAGAGCAAAAAAATATTTTTCCGGAATATGATATTTTAGTATTTGACGAGGCGCATAACATTGAGAATGTCGCAACGGAACATTTAGGCGCAAGCGTTGCCAATAGCGGCGTTAAATACCTGATGGACCTTTTGTTTAATCCCAGAAAAGAGAAGGGATTTTTGTTGACGATAGGCTGTCAGGATTCAATGGAATGGGTAGAGGTAATACGTAAATCCTCCGATGTGTTTTTTAAGGATATCAAGCGATATTTTGAAGCAGGAAAGACCGGCGATGAAACTGATTCGCTAAGGATAAGAAACGCCAATTTTATAGACAACCCCCTGAGAGGGCCTTTTTTGAAACTTGTTGAGTCATTGCTAGACGCAAAAAATAGCGCGAGAAGCAAGGAGGATGAGCTTGAGATATCCGCGTTCATCAGGAAAATCAACGCCTTAAACAATTCCCTGGAAGCCATACTAAGCCAGGGAGACGAAAATTATGTCTATTGGATAGAATGCCACAGGCATTCGCGTAATAGTAAAATTTCAATAAATGCCGCGCCTGTCAATATAAGTAATATACTCGAGGAAAAGCTATTTTCCAGCCGTAAACCAGTCATACTTACAAGCGCGACTCTCTCAGTGGAACATAGTTCATTTCAATATTTAAGGAAACGCCTTGGCATAAAAGAGGCAAAGGAATTAAAATTGGGCTCCCCTTTTGATTACAAAAATCAGGTCAGGATGTATATCGCGAAAAACATGCCGCTGCCGAATCAGATTACAGAATATGCCAGCGCGGTGGCGGAAAGGGTCAAAAAATATATAGGGCTTACAAATGGAAACGCGTTTGTGTTGTTTACGAGCTATTCTCTGATGAACATGGTGTACGGGGAGCTTGAATCTTTTCTTAATGATAATGGGTTTAACGCGCTGAAACAGGGTAATGGCCTTGGCAGAAGTAAGATGCTCTCAAGTTTTAAAAAAGAAAAGGGTTCGGTGCTATTTGGCGTTGACAGCTTCTGGCAGGGCATTGATGTCCAGGGAAAAGCGCTTTCGAACGTCATTATTACAAAATTACCTTTTGCGGTTCCTGATCACCCTGTAATTGAAGCGCGGATAGAAGAGATACAAAAAAGAGGGGGAGACGCCTTCTTGGAATACAACCTGCCAGAGGCTATACTCAGGTTCAAGCAGGGATTTGGCAGGCTTGTGAGGAGCAAGCAGGATACAGGTATAATCGCGGTCCTTGACAGCCGCATAATAAACAAATTCTACGGCCGCCACTTCTTAAATTCCATCCCAGAGTGTGAAATAATCATAGAAAATTAACTTGATAGTATAGGAATTTCCTTTTTGTAGGCACACATTAGTAGGGGACCCTTAAGGGTCCCCTACTAATGTGCTTAACTTGATATAGTAGGAAATTCCTTTTTAAGTCGTTGTAGGGGCGTCATTTATGGCGCCCGTTGATGCGGGTCGGATGAATCCGACCCCTACAAAGTTCGCCCGAAGGGCGTTAAATTTTTATATGGAATTTCAAAGCGTGACATGACAAAGTAAGCCTCGTGCGAAATTTCTAGTGTTTTTGTTGAGCCTATAGAATTTTGTTCGGGGCTTGCTTTTGCTTAACTCATGGTATAAAATAAAACTGTCAATAGCGGTAAAGAACTTACTGAGCTATATCGCAGTATCGCATCTGCCACATCATCCTAAGGCTTTGACGAGTGCCATAAAATTTCACTTCTTAGGTTGTGGCCTAAAAATAACAAATATAAAACCAAATGGCTCATATGACAATAAAAAACAAGAACAGGCATATTTATGAACTAAAATCAAAGATTAAAGGATATATTTATCGCAATCCTTTTATGTTAAAGAATTTCCTTAACTTAAAAGAGGTTTTTATCAGGCGTAGCGGCTTTCAGGAACCTGAAAATACATTGTTCAAGAAAGTTTTTATAGAGACTATCTCTTACTGTAATAATGATTGCGCCTTTTGCCCCGCATCGACTAAGGTTGGGGCTAAAATGCCCGGAAGCTTTATGCGGGAGGATTTGTACATAAAAATATTAAATGAATTGGCGGATATTCATTTTACGGGAAGCGTGGCATTCCATTGTAATAATGAACCGCTTTTGGACAGGCGCTTGATCCTTTGGATAAAAATAGCAAGAAGTTTGTTAAAAACCAATTTTTTTTATTTATATACTAATGGTATATTTATCGATATAAAATTAGCCAATCAATTATTAGAAGCCGGTTTGAACAGAATCATAATTAATAATTATAATGATAAACATGAATTAATTCCTTCAATCAGGAGCCTTATAGATAATTCATCTTTCGTTCAAGGTGAAATCATTGTCAATTATAGGGTCAAGACAGATTATCTGGAAAATCGGGCAGGGGAAAATCCTAATATCAGATCTTTTTTAAAAGAGCCGCTTAAGAATATATGCGTAAGGCCCCTGACAGAGATAGTTGTAGGGTACGACGGGACTGTTCCTTTATGCTGCGCGGATGGGTTATGGAAAGTAACTATGGGCAATGCCGGCCAAACAAGCCTTAAGGATATATGGTTTTCAGATTTTTTTAAAAGAATCAGGAGATCTTTGGCGACAGGGAATAGAAATTGCGCGGAGATTTGCAGAGTCTGTGACGCATTGAATTTTTCAGCGCCAAGGGGGATCCGCGACTGACAAGGCCGCAAAAAAGATTTTCGTTGACGTAATAAGCGGGACATAGTATAATTTTACTTCGGAGGTAATAAAGTGGCATTATTAAAAGACAGAAAAAAAGAGCTTGTAAAGAGTTTTGCGGAGCATGAAAACGATACCGGTTCATGCAGTGTGCAGGTAGCTTTGCTTACCGAGAGGATTAATGGCCTTACGGGTCATTTCAAGGCCCATAAGAAAGACTTTAATTCCAGAGTAGGGCTCCTGCGGTTGGTAAGCCAGAGAAAAAGACATTTGGATTACTTAAAGAGAGAAAACTCGGGAAAATATCGCGAGCTCATCGAAAAGCTAAAGTTAAAAAAATAAATGGAAAGCGGATTTAGAGGCCTGGCAGGTGAATGTTCGGGCATGTTAAGCGCCGGGTTCATAAATCCGCTTTTTTATCTGAAATTAAACCAAGCCTTTAGCCATCAGCCATCAGCTTTTAATCTTTGAGAGCTAATAGCTGAGAGCTAAGGGCTATTACAAGAGGGAGTATTGCAAATGAAAGTTGAAGCCAAATTTGGGAAAGAGAATCTGATAATAGAAACAGGTAAGGTAGCAAGACAGGCAAACGGTTCTGTTTATTTACAATATGGCGGCACAGTAGTTTTGGCTACTGCTGTCTGCTCAAAGAAGCTAAGGGAAGGTATTGATTTTTTCCCCTTAACGGTCGAATACCAGGAAAAGACATATGCGGCAGGCAGGATACCAGGCGGTTATTTTAAGAGAGAAGGCAGGCCTACTGAAAAAGAGATTCTGACCGCAAGGCTTGTGGACAGGCCTATAAGGCCGTTATTTCCAAAAGGCTTTTTGAACGAGGTTCAGATATTCGCCATAGTGCTTTCAAGCGACGGGGCGAATGACTCTGATATACCGGCGATAATAGGCGCTTCAGCAGCCTTGACTATATCTGACATACCTTTTTTAGGGCCTATAGGCGCCGTAAGGGTCGGGCTTATAGACGATAGATTCATCGCTAATCCTACCTTTAAAGATCTTGAGTCAAGCAGCCTGAACCTTGTGGCAGTAGGCATCAAGGACAAGATCATCATGCTTGAGGCAGGCACAAACGAGCTCTCAGAGGAAAAGATGATCGAGGCGATAAGATTTTCCCAGGACTATATCAGGCAGTCTATCGAGTTGCAGGAAGAATTGCGGAAAAAGTGCGGTAAAGAAAAAATCACCCCTGAATTAAAGACTCCTTCGGAGGAATTGTATCAAAAGATCAAAGGCCTCTGCGCCGAGGAGTTAAAGAAGGTGTATTCCCTCTCAGTAAAAGAACAGAGAGAAGAAGCGCTCGATATATTAACCAAAGATACAGTCGAGAAATTAAAAAAAGAAGATGAAACCTTGCAGGATGCGGTCGTGAAGGACACTCTTGCGAAAGTAGAGAAAGAAGAGGTAAGGAAGCTTATCATGGAGAAAGGCACTAGGGTGGATGGCAGAAAATATGAAGACATAAGGGAGATAAGCTGTGAAGTGGGGGTATTGCCCAGGACGCATGGTTCAGGATTGTTTACCAGAGGCCAGACGCAGAGTTTGTCCACTACAACGCTCGGGACAAGCAGGGATGAGCAGCGCCTTGATACGCTCGAGGGAGAAAAGTTCAAGAGTTTCATGCTTCACTATAATTTCCCGCCTTTTAGTGTAGGAGAAGTTAAGCCTGCGAGAGGACCTGGAAGGCGAGAGATAGGGCACGGCGCATTGGCAGAACGGGCGCTTAAAGCGGTCATGCCCAAAGACGAGGAATTTCCTTACACAGTGAGGGTTGTCTCTGATATCCTTGAGTCTAATGGTTCTAGCAGTATGGCTACTGTTTGCGCAAGTATACTCTCTTTAATGGACGCCGGAGTGCCTATTAAAAAACCTGTGACAGGCATAGCAATGGGTCTTGTAAAAGAGGGAGAAAAAGCTATTATACTTACCGATATCGCGGGGGTAGAGGACCATTTCGGCGACATGGATTTTAAGGTTACGGGCACGGATTCAGGCATTACGGCTTTACAGATGGACCTTAAGATAGATGGCATAGACCTGGATTTAATAAAAGAGATCCTGATTCAGGCAAAACCCGCGAGGTTGTTTATATTAAACAAGATTATGGATGTGATAAAGGCCCCTAGAAAATCACTTTCCGAATATGCGCCAAAGATTACAACCATCAATATCGATACTGCCAAGATAAGGGATGTGATAGGGCCTGGCGGAAAGATAATAAAAAAGATAATACAAGACACAGGAGCGACCATAGAAGTAGAAGACGACGGCAAGATCTCTATTACCTCAGACAGCAATGAGGCGATAAAAAAGGCTATAGAGATAATAAAAGGTATAACAGGTCAGCTTGAAGTTGGTACTCTGTTCGAGGGCACTATCACAAAGCTTATGAATTTCGGGGCATTTTGCGAGATCCTTCCCGGTAAAGAAGGGTTGATACACGTGTCAGAGTTAGCGGATAAATTCGTAAAGAACATCGAAGACGCCGTAAAGGTAGGCGACAAGGTAAAGGTAAAGCTCATAAAGATAGACGATATGGGCAGGTTAAATCTAAGCATAAAACAGGCTAAGGAAATATAATAAAAATACTGAAAAGGTTATCTGAAGTTGTTTTTGCGGCATCAGTTAACATTAGATAACCTCAGGCAACCTCAGACTACTTCTAAAAAGATGACTTTTATCGAGGCGGTTATCTCAGGTATAGTCCAAGGTGTAACAGAGTTTTTGCCTGTATCAAGCTCAGGCCACCTGGTAATCCTGCATAAACTTATCGGGCTTAAAGATCCTCAGCTTACCTTTGATATATTTCTTCATCTAGGTACTCTCACCGCGGTCTTTGTGGTCTTCTCAAAGGATATCGTAAGTCTCTTCACCACTAAAAAAAAGATAGGGTTTTACATTTTAGTAGCAAGCGTAGCCACCGCTGTTTTTGTGTTCATTTTTAGCAAGACCGCCATGGCGGCGTTTAGAAACGGTAAACTGGTAGGGGCTATGCTGATATTGACGGGCGTATGGCTTATCTTAGGGAGTTTTGTCAGGTTCGGGACAAGCGGGTTGACAGGTTTTAAATCTTTTTTAATAGGCCTTGCCCAGGGCGTAGCGAGTATCCCGGGTATTTCAAGAAGCGGCGCTACGATTTCTACAGCGCTTTTCTTGGGGGTAGAGCCCAGGAGCGCGGCAAGATTTTCTTTTCTGTTGTCCATTCCCGCCATAATCGGGGCATTTTTATTCAAGGTAAAAGAAGGCGGGTTCTCAGGTTTTAATGTCAGCTATATTTTTGGTTTTTTTACTTCTTGTATAATCGGCATTTTGTCATTAAAATTATTGTTAAGGCTGTTAGAAAGGGATAGGTTTTACTTTTTTGGTTTTTACTGTATCCTGATAGGTGTGGCAGCAGTGGTGTTTTTATGAAAAAGGAAAAGAAAGATCTTATTGTTTCGTTTGGTTTGTTTGGATTGGCTGTGCTTTTCATGGCAGCCATGATATCCTATTCTCCTTATGACATCAGTTTTGAGACATCGTCTCCGAATCTTCACATAAGGAACTATATTGGCGTGGTAGGGGCTCATAGCGCATGGTTTATATTTAAGCTCGTGGGTTATTCCGGATTTTTAATGCCGATTCTTTTTGTGGTTTGGGGCATAGGCATACTGGCGGAGAGGCTTGAACAAAAAGCGGTTTTTAGATTTTTAGGCATAGCGCTTTTGTTTTCTTCAGGCGCCGCGCTCTTTAGCCTTACGGCCGCGGGGGATTCTGTTTTAGCAGTGGCAAGAGGCGGAATCATTGGGCTTTTTCTGTCGCGTATGCTTTTAGGGTATTTTGGCCTGCTGGGCGGATATATTATAACTGTAACGCTTTGCGTTTTGGCGTTATTGGTAGCGACTGATTTTCTTGTTGTGCCGCTTTTTTCGTTTTTAATTGCGCGTTCATGGAAGATTCTCGGAAGCCTTAAGAAGGCCCGGCCGCAAAGGGCAATACCTGTAAAAAGAGAAGATCTGAGATCTAGGCCAAGGCTGAGGCCCGCGGTTAAGATAGAAAAAGGGTATGGGGTGAGCAGCGCGGAGCGCAAAGAGAATGAGGAAAAAGAAAAGAAAAAAGAATCTACTCCTCCGCGTGTAATTTTACCCAAATTAAAGCCAGTTTCTAAGTCAATTTCAAAAAAACCCATAAAGATTGAGCCGAGGGTCGTAGGGGACTATAAACTGCCTCCTTTGGATTTACTTGATACACCATTGCCTGAATCAGAGAGGGCGATAGGAGAAGATCTGGAAGCCAGCGCCGCTATACTTGAAGACACCTTGCGCGACTTTGGGATAGAGACAAAGGTGGTAGCTATAAGCAAAGGCCCTGTCATTACCAGATATGAACTACAGCCAGCGCCTGGCGTCAAGGTTAACAGGATTACCGCGTTGAGCGATGATATAGCGCTGACTATGAAAGCGTCTACTGTAAGGATAGTAGCGCCTATACCCGGAAAATCAGCAGTTGGCATCGAGGTGCCTAATCAGAGTTTATCCCTGGTATACCTTAGGGAAATATTGGAATCCAGCGAATTCCAGGAAAAGGCGGCAAAGTCAAAGCTTGCCATAGCATTGGGAAAAGACATCTCCGGCAAAAGCGTAGTCGCTGATCTAGGGGATATGCCGCATCTTTTGATCGCGGGGACTACCGGATCAGGCAAGACAGTATGTGTAAATTCATTAATAATGAGCATGATTTTTAATGCTACTCCGGATGAGCTAAAATTTATTATGGTTGACCCGAAGATGGTAGAGCTTGCTATATATAACGGCCTGCCGCACCTCTTATGCCCGGTAGTAACTGATTCAAAAAAGGCATCAGGCGCGCTTGACTGGGTAGTTAACGAGATGGAAGAAAGGTATAAAATGCTTGCAAAGATTTCCGCCAGGAATATCGACGCATTTAACCTGAAATCAGAGGATAAACTCCCTTATATAGTGGTTATAATAGATGAACTTGCCGATCTCATGATAGTGGCTCAACAGGATGTGGAAAATGCCATTACAAGGCTTGCCCAGCTCTCAAGGGCAGTTGGCATTCACATTATACTTGCTACGCAGAGGCCGTCTGTGGATGTGGTTACAGGCGTCATAAAGGCAAATTTCCCGGCGAGGATTTCTTTTAAGGTAGCGTCCAAAGTGGACTCAAGGACAGTGCTCGACATGAACGGCGCGGATAAGTTACTGGGAAAAGGTGATATGTTGTTTCTGGAGCCTGGAAACGCAAAGCCAATCAGGGCGCAGGGCACTCTTCTTACAGACGCGGAGATAGAGCGTGTTGTCAGCGTAGTAAAGGAACAAAGAGAGCCGCTTTATGACGACGAGATATTGGAAAAACAAAAAAAGAGCATGTCTGGCAGGCCTGACTTTGATAAAGACGAATTTTTTGATGAAGCCGTAAAGATGGTCATCGAGACAGGCCAGGCATCTGTATCAATGCTGCAGCGCAGGCTTAGGCTGGGTTATACAAGGGCGGCGAGACTGATAGATGCCATGGAGGAAGAAGGTATAGTCGGCCCTTTTAGAGGCAGTAAAACTAGAGAGATACTTGTAAGCGAATATAATAGCAAAGAAGGCCCTATAGAAGCTGGACAGGGCCAGCAAGAGGAAAATGCCTGAGATTCTCGGAAAAACTCTAAAGAAGGCGCGAGAGGTAAAACATCTTTCCATAGAAGAAGTTTCAGAAAGAACGCGCATACCCAAGAAAATCATCCGGGCCATGGAAGAAGACAGGACGGCTGAGGTTTGCTCGGAGTTCTATGTCAGGGGGTTTATCAGAACATACGCCAAATTTCTCGGGTGTGAAGAGGAAAAGGCCATAAAGGAATATCTGGGGAGTTCGGGAAGAAAAAAAGAGAAACCCCTCCTGTCTTTAGATAAAGAAAAGGCGCATGGAAACTGGTTTATCAGGCACAGGAAGAATATAGCGATTGTTCTATTGGTTATTTTTGGGATATGGATATTGGGTCTTGGCGTTACGCAGGCAGGAAAGTTTTTGAAAAGCGTCTCTATGAAATACAAGACTCAGGCCGCTCATAAAAAAGAGATTAAGAAAGAAGCCAAGAAAGAGGATAAAGGGCCGAAGACAGTAAAAACAGCCGCGCCTGTAAAAGAAGCCAAGGAAGAAAAGACACAGGAGATAGCGAAAGCCGATTCCAAAAATACAGAAGGCGTTGAGCTCGAGATTTTAGCGCACAGCAGTACCTGGATCCAGGTCGAAAGCGACAACAGCCTTCTCTTTAAGGGTATATTCAAAAAAGGGTACAGTGATACCTGGCGCGCAAAAAAGGAGATAAGACTGGAACTTGGTAATGCCGGAGTAGTTACGCTGAAGCTTAACGGCAAGGATATGGGCTCTCCGGGAGGAAAGGGAGAGAAGAAAACAATTGTTGTGACAAAAGACGGGATTAGATAAATCCAAATGACAAAATTCAAATGTCATTTTTAGGAGGGTTAAATCCCCTCATTTTTTATTTATGGCAAAGACATTCAGTATAATTAGCCTTGGCTGTCCACGCAACCTGGTAGATTCAGAGAGCATTAGCGCTGAATTTAAAGCCAGGGGTTATGCCTTTAAGGATCAAGCCCGGAATATTGATACCCTGATAGTCAATACATGCGCGTTTATTGAAGACGCGAAAAGAGAATCCGTAGACGTGATTTTAAAAGCAATAGACGCGAAGAAGTCAGGAGATATAGGGAAGATTATAATAGCAGGGTGCCTGACCGAAAGATATGCGAAAGAATTAAAAAAAGAATTCAATGAGATAGATGAATTCAGAGGTGTATTGGAATTTAAAGACAGGGGATTTGATCGGAATATCTTTAAGTTAACCCCTCGCCATTATGCGTATATCAAGATTTCAGAAGGCTGCAAGAATAGATGCGCCTATTGCGTAATACCATACCTCAAAGGCCCTTACAAAAGCAGGGAGATTGATACAGTAATTAAAGAGGCAAGGTACCTTATAGAAAGGGGCGTAAAAGAGATTATACTCGTAGGCCAGGACACCTCTTTATACGGCATTGACCTGTACGGGAAGAAAAGACTGGGCCTTTTGCTGAAAAGACTTGATAATATTTCAAAGGCAAATTGGGTAAGATTATTATATTGCCATCCCGCGAACCTGGACAAGGATGTTATTGAGATTATCCGTGATAGAGGCAGTATATGTAAGTCCATTGACCTGCCCATCGAGCATATAAACGATAAGATTTTAAAAAAGATGGGGAGAAGGACCAAAAAAAAGGATATTGTCTCTTTGATGGATTACATCAGGAATGAAATACCTGGCGCGGCATTAAGGAGTTCTCTTATAGTCGGGTTCCCGGGCGAGACAGAACAGGATTTTCAGGAATTATTATCTTTTATTCGGGAATCTAAATTTGAGAGATTAGGACTTTTTAAGTATTCCAGGGAAGAAGGCACGCCGGCGTATAAATATAAAGGGCAGATCCCTGAGAGAGAAAAAGAAAGGCGTTTTAAAGAAGCCATGTTATTGCAGCAGGAGATCTCAGCGCGTGTAAACGAAAGATTTAAAAGACAGGTATTAAAAGTCTTGATAGAAGAAAAGAAAGAGGATTATTATATAGGCAGGACTGAATACGATGCGCCAGAGGTTGACGGCTTGATATATGTAAAAGGTAAAGATCTTACGATAGGTTGTTTTTATGATGTTCGTGTCACAGATACATATGAATACGACCTAGTAGGAACAACCTTAACTTGATACTAATAGAAAATTCCTTTTTAAGTCGTTGTAGGGGCGTCATTTATGGCGCCCGTTGATGCGGGTCGGATGAATCCGACCCCTACAAAGTCCGCCCGAAGGGCGTTAAATTTAATATAAGCAGATTATGAATCTTCCAAATAAGCTGACAGTTTCCAGGATAATCATCGCGGGCATTTTTATACTTTTTTTATTTATTAAAGGCACAGGGGCAAAGTTTATTGCGCTGGCGCTGTTTTTGATAGCTTGTATTACAGATTATTATGACGGTTATATTGCCCGACAAAAAGGCCTTATTACGGATTTTGGCAGGCTTATGGATCCTATTGCCGATAAGATCCTGGTCTTGGGGGCCTTTCTTGCGTTTGTGGAGATGAGGATTATACCTGCTTGGATGGTGATAGTGATCGTGGCAAGGGAGCTTGTTATTACAGGGATAAGAATTCTTGCCTTGTCCAAGAAAAAGGTCCTTTCGGCGGAAGTTGCCGGCAAGCACAAGACAGTCTCGCAGATAGTAGCGGTTTTAGCCATCCTGGTATTTCTCATAATCAAGGAGTCAGGATTTACTTTTCGATACTTAGAATACTATGCCGCGGCTATTCATATTTTAATGGCTATTACCATATTGATGACGCTTACCTCCGGTATTTCCTATATGTTGAAGAATAAGGGTATCTTTATAGGAGAGAAATGAAGTTTTTGCATAAATTAATAGCAACGGTTTTTTATATCGGTTATATACCTTTTGCGCCCGGGACATTTAGCAGTATCGCGGCTATTATCCTGTATTGTTTTATTAAGAACAACCCGCTCGCAATGGGCGCGGCTATTATCTCGTGTCTTTTATTAGGATTTCTGAGCGCGGGCAAGGCAGAAGACATTTTTAGGTCAAAGGATTCGCGCAAGATAGTAATAGATGAGTTTACAGGTATGCTGGTCAGTCTATTTTTCTTGCCAGTAAACGCGGTATATACAATTTTAGCTTTCGCGCTTTTTAGAATTTTGGATATAATAAAGCCGGCTCCAGCAGGTTCTCTGGAAAAACTAAAAGGCTCCGCTGGTATAATGCTGGACGATATAGTAGTAGGCATATACACTAACCTAATGCTGCGCGTCCTTAACTTGATAGTATAGGAATTTCCTTTTTGTAGGCACCCATTAGTAGGGGACCCTTAAGGGTCCCCTACTAATGGGCTTAACTTGACGATTCTTACAGTCTGATTGTAAGTTTCGTCAAGTTAGGCTTGCGCGGAAGCAAGATTAGCTTCGCTTAAGATAGTGTATATAGCACCTTTTTGTGTCAGGGTGCTTTGGAACAAGGTAAGCCTGTCTATTCTGATATTAGCCTGATATTTAAAACTAGTTTCGCTTAGGAGTTTAGATAGTTCTTTAATATTTTTTTGAGACCTGACTCTTCCTAATGTCAGATGCGCTTTATAGTCCCGTTCTTCTTTTGTGAAACCCATATTTTCCATTTCTTTTTCTACGAGTGCTGCTAATGTTCTGAGATTATCCGAGCCATTACCTATGCCCAGCCATATTATCCGCGGCCTGTTTATTGTAGGGAATGCGCCAATACCGGAAAAACTTATTTCAAATACAGAACTTTTGAGGGCTATGCTCTTTAGTGTATTTGAGATTTCAGGTATTTTATCTTGTTCTATGTCTCCGAGGAATTTAAGGGTTAAATGCATCTGGGGCTCGCCTACCCATTTGACGTCAGAGTTTGATTTTTTGAGATGATTTATTAACTCTAAGATTTGCTGTTTGGCGGGTATGCCTATATTAACTCCTATAAAGGCGCGAATCGTGTTCATGTCAATTGTTTTCTTACCGAGTCTTTTGCCGAGGTCGAGTCTTGGCAAGACAGGGCTAGAGCAATGATGTTCTTAGCGTATCCAGCGCTGCCTGTGAAGCTTTACGCTTTATTATCCCGCGCTGGCCCAAAAACCTGAATTCCCCGCAGATATTTTTTCTTTTTGTAGACATCGCAATATATACAAGCCCTACGGGTTTTTTCCTGGTGCCTCCGCCAGGGCCCGCAATGCCGCTTATACCTATTCCTATATCTGTTTTGGCAAGAGTTCTTACGTTTTTTGCCATTAAAGATGCAGCCTCTTTTGAAACAGCCCCGTATTTTTTTATAATTTCCTCGGAGATCCCGAGTAGTTTATTTTTTGATTCGTTGCTGTAAACCACAACGCCCATTTTAAAGTATCGTGAGCTTCCGGGTATATTGGTTATCCTGTCAGCCAGGAGTCCGCCTGTACAGGATTCAGCCGTAGCCACGCTTTTTTTGGCCTTTAAAAGCAGCTTTCCAATGATATCTTCCAGGTTTCCTTCGTCATACGCAAATATATAATTTCCCAGGCGTCTCTCAATCTTTTTTTCTATTTTGTCGATTGTGACATCGGCTGATTTTTCATTTTTTTCCTTCACGGTTATTTTTACTGTAATTTCTTCCGGATGCGGGTATATGCCCATCTGGACATTGCCTTTAATCTCCAGGATGTCCTTGATCTTTTCGTTTACCCTAGACTCAGGAAGCCCTGTTATTTTTATGACCCTGGATTTTATTACTGTCTCAGGTCTAAATGTTTTTTTGAGAAAAGGCAGTATGGCCTGCTGGAACATGGCGCGCATCTCGAAAGGTACACCTGGCAGCGCAATCAAGACTTTTCTGTTCGAGCCTTCTCCCCATACAGGTATTATCAGGCCAGGGGCAGTACCGATATTGTTCAATACAGTGACGGCGCCTTCAGGTATAAGGGCCTGCCGGAGATTATTTTTAGGCATGCTTAATTTTCTATTTTTAAAATGCCTCTTTATATGTTTCGCTACTTTTTCCCGCAGGATTAATTTTTTATCAAGCGCCTTTGATATGCATTCAAGGGTCAGGTCATCGACAGTCGGGCCTAATCCGCCAGTAATAATAACTACATCGGAACAGCTTAATGATTTTCTGACGGCATGAATAATGGTTTTTTCTTCGTCAGGAATAGAGATGTGCATGGAAGTTTTAATGCCCGCGGAAGAAAGTTTTCTTGATATATACTCGGCATTTGTATTAGAGATATGGCCGAGCAGGATTTCATTGCCTACGCAGATTACATGAGCTTGTATGTCCATGCCACACATTATAAGTAATATTTAAGCTACAAGCAACTATTTTCAAAAACGCGACCGGGAAAATTATTAGTCTCAAATTTAACTTATTCACAATGTAGGTGACCCTTAAGGGTCACCTACATTGTGAATTTACATTTCCAGCAGCGAGGTTGAACCTTGAATACGAGGCGTTAAAAAATAAAAAATGAAAGAAATGCCATGGTGGCGTGTCTATATTAATGAAGGCGTAGCTTGTTTGCTCATTTATTCATTTATTGAAGGAGGTGATATTATAATTTGCTTTACTTTAAGGCGTTAGGACTGGTATAATTAACTTCTATAAACCTAAAATTTTAAATTAATACCGAGCAGCCATCGGCAAGGTTATACCGCGAAACAAAGACTTGTTTTGCGGCTGTTAATGCATGAACAAAAACTAAGTAAAAAGCAACTAACAAACGGAGGTTTAAGATGACCAAGAAAGAAGAGAAAAAGATAGCGCAGAAGGACGACAGAGAAAAGGCCTTGAACGCGGCATTTACACAGATAGAAAAACAGTTTGGCAAAGGCTCAATAATGAGGCTCGGAAAAGAAACTAAGTTTGAGGTGGACGTAATACCTACAGGGGCGTTATCGCTCGATTTGGCCCTGGGGGTAGGGGGTGTCCCAAGAGGCAGGATTGTGGAGATATTTGGGCCTGAATCAGGAGGAAAGACTACATTAACCTTGAGCATTATTTCAGAAGCGCAGAAACTAGGCGGAGTCGCTGCCTTTATAGATGCGGAGCATGCATTGGACCCGAGTTATGCTAAGAAATTAGGTGTGAACCTTGACGAACTTTTAATATCTCAGCCTGACACAGGCGAACAAGCCCTTGATATAGCGGAGATGCTTGTCAGGAGCAATGCGGTTGACCTTATTGTCATAGACTCAGTCGCGGCGCTTGTGCCAAGGGCAGAGATAGAAGGTGAAATGGGAGACAGGCATATAGGCCTTCAGGCAAGACTTATGTCGCAGGCCCTTAGGAAATTGACCGCGGTAATTTCTAAGACAAATACGTGCATGATTTTCATAAACCAGATCAGGGAAAAAATAGGGGTTATGTTTGGTAATCCTGAGACCACTACAGGTGGAAGGGCCTTAAAATTTTATGCCTCTGTAAGGATAGACTTAAGAAGGATAGGCTCAATAAAGTCAGGTGATGTCGTGACAGGCACAAGGATAAGGGCAAAGGTTGTAAAGAATAAGGTTGCGCCGCCATTCAGAAACGCGGAATTAGATATAATGCATGATGAAGGCATCTCAAGGTCAAGCAGTATACTGGATCTGGGTGTTGAGGGGGGAGTTTTAACAAAGAGCGGTTCATGGATAACATACGGCGATGAGAAGATAGGCCAGGGCAGAGAGGGTGCCAGGGAATTTCTAAAGAACAATCTTAAGCTTAGCAATGACATCGAGGAGAGGATTAAAGAGGCAGTGTTAAATAAGTCCGCAGAAAAGAAATAAACAAAACCGATTTCAGGAGCGAACGGTTTAGCCGGGCAGGTTTGGATATAAGAAAGCTCTAAAGAGGCAGGGCATGAAAACATTAATGAGAAGTTTAGCGGTAATGGCCTTAGTTTCTTTTATGTGCGCCGGAATTCTCTATGCTGAGCCTGCTGAAGAAACGCTGAGTTTGCAGGAGGCCTTTGTGAGGGTATCAAAGGAAGTCGGTCCCGCTGTAGTAAGCATAAGCACAGAGCATATAGAGCATTACCAGACCAGATATTACCCGTTTACGCAATTCCAGGACGATTTCTTTGATGAATTCTTCAATGATTTTTTCGTTGCGGGACCTGATAAGGAATTTAAAAGGATAGGCCTGGGCTCAGGCGTGATTATTGACAAAGAAGGCTATATCCTTACAAATGAACATGTAATTCACGGAGCCGATAAGATAACCGTTACACTGCCTGACGGGAGAGAATTTGAGGGCCATTTGACAGGCTCTGATATATATTCAGACCTAGCTGTTGTAAAGATAGAGCCTAAAGGCGAATTGCCTTGTGCCAGGCTTGGCGATTCAGATAAGCTGGAAATAGGCTACTGGGCTATAGCAATAGGCAATCCCTTTGCCTTTGCTGTTAGAAATCCAGAACCTACTGTTACGGTTGGCGTGGTAAGTGCTCTCCATAGAAGCCTTCCAAGGACAGACAAAAGAGCAAGAGAGTACTCTGATTTAATCCAGACAGACGCCTCAATAAATCCAGGCAATAGCGGCGGACCGCTAGTAAATATACGCGGTGAAGTAATAGGGATAAATGTGGCTATATTTACCATGAGCGGAGGATCGGAAGGGATAGGTTTTGCGATACCTGTTAATACAGCCAAGAAAATAGTGGATGACCTTATGCAGGGCAGGGAAGTGCTATACGGATGGATAGGAGTCATAATACAGGACGTGGATGTAAACCTGGCTGAGTATTTTGGCCTTGCGGAAAAACAGGGCGTATTGATATCCAGGGTTCTGGAGAAAAGCCCTGCTGAAAAAGCAGGCCTGAAGCCAGGGGATATTATAGTTTCTTTTGATAAAAGCAATATCAAGAACACGCAGGACCTGATCAGGAGCGTCCTGAAAAAGGATATAGGCGATAGGGCATTACTTGGAATAGTTAGAAGCAATAAATTGTATAATGTGGATGTGGTGATAAGCGAGAAGCCTGAAGACAGGGACGCGGCTTTAAGAAAAACGCCACAGGAAGCCAAGGAACCAGAGCCTTCTCTTTTAAAGAATTGGAAAGGGCTGGAGGTTTCTGAGATTACGCAGGACGTCGCGGCTCGTTTTAAGCTCAGCCCCGAGTCTGGTGTTATCGTGATAGGCGTGGAACAGGGAAGCCCGGCTGAGGAAGCAGGAATAAGAATAGGCGATGTAGTATATGAAATAAACAGAACTTCTGTGAAAAATATAAGCGATTACAATGACGCTATCAAGGGGCTTTCCGGAGACGCGCTTGTAGGAACGTATAGAGGCTATGTGGTTATCAAGGACAAATAAAAAACGTTTAAGTTAAGCACATTAGTAGGGGACCCTTAAGGGTCCCCTACTAATGTGTGCCTACAAAAAGGAATTTCCTACTATATTAAATTAATAAGCAGCGCAAGGCGCTGCAGCTACAACATCAAGGGTAGCCGCGGCATCTCATGCTGCCGAACTTACTCTACGAAATACTTGTATGAAAGTCGACGAAATAAGAGATAAATTTTTAAAGTTTTTTGAGCAGCGCGGCCACATGGTGTATCCGAGCGATTCGCTTGTGCCAAAAAATGACCCGACGCTCCTTTTTACAGGCGCTGGCATGAATCAGTTTAAGGAAGAATTCACAGGCAAGGTAAAGGGCCCCAGGAAGGCCGCTACATGCCAGAAGTGCATTAGGACCGGCGATCTTGATAATGTTGGCAAGACGCCTGATCATCATACGTTTTTCGAGATGTTAGGGAATTTTTCATTCGGTGATTATTTTAAAAAAGAGGCTATTATGTGGGCGTGGGAGTTTCTTACAAAGGAACTCAGGCTTAAAGAGTCCGATCTATGGGTTTCTGTGTATAGAGATGATAACGAGGCATATGATATCTGGAAGGATGTTATAAAAATTCCGATAAATAGAATCGCTAAACTGGGAGAAAAAGATAACTTCTGGCCGGCCAATGCGCCGAGTGAAGGCCCAAACGGGCCATGCGGCCCTTGTTCTGAAATCTTTTTTGGCGGCGCTAGAGGCGTGGAGATATGGAATCTTGTCTTTACGCAGTTCGACAGAAAAGATGGAGGAAGACTCGACCCTTTACCTAACAAAAACATAGATACGGGCATGGGGCTTGAAAGAATAGCTCGGGTCATACAGGGCAAGAGAACTAATTTTGAGATAGATTCGTTTGCGCCGATCACAGATGAGATAGTAAGATTTACAGGAAAAGGCCCGAATATAAACGCCATTAACGCTATCGCGGACCATATCAGAGCAGTTACATTTGCCGTAGGCGACGGAGTGCTCCCTTCAAACGAGGAAAGGGGTTATGTCATACGGAAATTGATTAGGCGGGCATTTTGGTACGGCAGGTCAATGGGGATCAAAAGAGCTTTTCTGTATAAATTAGTCCCTGTGGTAACCGATGTAATGAAAAAGGCCTATCCTGAGCTTACAGGGCAAAGAGAAGATATAGCTCAGGTAGTGCTTTCGGAAGAAAGACGATTTACAAAGACAATACAAGAGGGCCTTGAGCGCCTGGAAGAAATAACCAAGACAATAGCCAGGAATAAAGAGGTCAACCTCATTTCGGGAAAAGATATTTTTAAGCTTTACGACACTTACGGCTTTCCACTGGAGCTAACACAAGAGATAGCCGCGGCAAAAGGCCTGAAGCTTGACATCAATGGTTTTGAAAAATGCATGAAGGAACAGCGGGCCAAGTCAAAGAAAAGCAGCAAAATAAAGAGCTCTATATTTGATGTCAAAGAGGACGCAAATTTAGAATTGCCGGATGAAACTATTTTCATAGAAGACGCGGAAGAGATAGCGACTGAAGTCCTGAAGATTTCCGGAAATTCCGTATTCCTGAAAGAGGTTAATTTTTACGGAGAAAAAGGCGGACAGATAGGTGACACAGGAGTTTTGATTAAGGACGGAGAAGTCATTGAGGTTGTAAATGCCGTAGATATTGCCGGCAGGATCGAGCTCGAGATTGAGCCAAAAGGAGTTAAATTAAAGACAGGGGATAGGGTAAGGGCAAAGATAAATATAAAGCGCAGGGAAGACACAAAGAAGAATCATACGGCAACGCATCTTCTGCATAACGCGTTAAGGGTTGTTTTGGGCGAACATGTCAAACAGGCCGGTTCTTTGGTTGCGCCTGATCGCCTCAGGTTTGACTTTACGCATTTTAAAGGACTTACGGATGAAGAGATGGAAAGGGTAGAGGAGCTCGTAAACAAGTATATAAATGACAACAGCCCTGTAGACATAAAGGAATTAGCAGTGGATGAGGCAAAGAAACAAGGCGCAATAGCGCTTTTTGGAGAGAAATACGGGGAAAAGGTAAGGATGGTATCTGTAGGAGATTACAGCAGAGAACTGTGCGGCGGTACGCATGTAAGGCATACCAAAGAGATAAAGCATTTTAAGATAATCTCAGAGTCGTCTATCGCAAGCGGGGTTAGAAGGATAGAAGCGCTTACAGGGGAATCGGCGTTATCAAAGATCAGCGAAGAAAAAGGAATTTTAAAAAAGATAGCGAATGAATTAAAAACCACGCCTTCAAGTATTATTAGAGAGGTATGTATATTAACAGAAAGACTCAGGAATCTTGAGAGGGCACTCGAAGCCATAAAAAGTAAATTCGCGCAGTCAAGCATAAGCAATCTATTGGATAGCGCAAAAGATATAAACGGATTCAGCGTTTTGATATCAAAGATAGAGAATTCGGATATGGGGTTTTTGAGGATGTCCGCTGATATTTTAAAGAGCCGGATGCGGAAAGGCGCGTTTGTGCTGGTCACTGAAAAAGACAGTAAGTTATCAATGGTTGTCGGCGCCTATCCGCCTTTGGACGCTGTTGAATTGCTGAATTATATAGGCCGCGATTTTGGCATAAAAGGTGGCGGGAGACCTGATTTTGCCCAGGCAGGGGGCCGGGCAACAGGCATTGATATGAAAAAACTACTTGAAAAAGCGGAAGAGGTAATAAAGGATAAAATCCTAAATCCTAAACCCTAAACCCGAAACAATCTCGAAATTAGAAATTTTAAATCTCAAATACTGCGTTTAGAATCTTGAATTTTACAAGAGAGGTTTGACATGAAAATACTACATTTATCCAGCAAAGAAATACAAAATCTATGCGATAGGTATTACTGTAACAAGAAACGTATCGCTGAAAAGGTCAGCCGCATTGTCCATGATGTCAGGGAGGAAGGCGATAAGGCGATCCTTAGATATACAAGAAGGTTTGACAAGACAAAACTTTCCTTAAAGGATTTGAAGGTGGGCGCTAATGAGATAAACGGCGCGTATCAAAATATAGACGCGGATTTTATCTCAAATCTTAAAGCTATAATAGGCAATATAGAGAAGTTTCATAGAAAGCAATTACCTAAACCGTGGAAGATCAGAGAAACAGAAGGTATTGAGCTGGGTGAGATATTCAGGCCCATCGAAAGCGTGGGGGTTTATGTGCCCGCGGGGACCGCGCCGCTTGTTTCCAGTGTTTATATGAGCGTTTTGCCCGCGAGGATAGCAGGCGTAAAAAGGATAATACTTGCCAGTCCGCCTACTAAGTCGGGAAATATAGACCCGCATATACTCGTGGTGGCAAACCTTTTAAAGGTGGATGAGGTCTACAAGATGGGCGGCGCTCAGGCAATAGCCGCAATGGCATTTGGCACAAAGACGGTCCCAAAGGTTGATAAGATAGTTGGCCCGGGCAATGATTATGTTACCGAGGCCAAGCGCCAGGTGTTTGGTTACGTTGACATTGATATGTTAGCGGGGCCGAGCGAGATAGTTATCCTTGCCAACCAATTTTCTGACAAGGCCTATGTCATACAAGACCTTTTAGCGCAGGCCGAGCATTTGAAAGGCCTGGCAGTGCTCGTGACCACGTCTAAGAAATTTGCAAAGGTCATGAAGAAAGAGATAGAAAAAGGTTACATTGTGCTTGTGAAAAATATAAAACAGGCAGCGGAGATTATTGACAGGATAGCGCCCGAGCACCTTGAGATACTGGTAAAAAATCCGGGCAGGGTCATAAAGATGATAAGAAACGCGGGCGCCATATTTATAGGGCCGTATTCTCCGGTTTGCATAGGGGATTATGTCGCGGGACCAAGCCATGTATTGCCTACCGGAGGTACAGCAAGGTTTTTTTCAGGGTTAAATGTCAGATCTTTTCTTAAGAGCTCTCACACGATCTCTTATTCCAAAAAGGCCCTGGAGAAAGAGAAAGGCGCTATTGAAAAGATGACCAAAATAGAGGGATTAGATAAACACCTGGAATCATTTAAGGAAAGGTTTAAATAGGCAATATATAATGCGCATTGTTGACTTGGGGGTTACTCATTTTTTAGAGGCATATGGATTACAACGACGCCTTGTCAATGAAGTTACGCTGGGACTTCATGAAGATTCCCTGCTTCTCACAGAACACAGGCCTGTTATAACAATAGGAAGGAAAGGTTCATGGAATAGTATACGCAGATCAAGGGAATTTCTTTCTTTAAGAGGTATAGAGGTTTTGAGTATTGACAGGGGAGGGGATGTTACGTATCATGGACCTGGCCAGTTAGTGGCATACCCTATTTTCAGGCTGAAGAACGAATCGCGGGATATACACAATTTTTTAAGATTTTTGGAAAAGGTGGGAAATTATTTTCTGACTCAGTATGGCCTTGTTGCTGAAAAAATGCCAGGACTCACAGGCATTTGGATCAAAGGAAAGAAAATAGGTTCGATAGGCATAGGCATAAAAAAATGGGTAACATACCATGGAATCGCGTTGAATATCAACATTAGCCTCGAGCCCTTTTCTTTTATAACTCCATGTGGCATAGAGGGAGTCGAGACGACATCCCTGAAGGATATCATGGGACGGGAAATAGATATAGAAGATGCTAAAGATAAACTCAAACTGTCGTTTGACAAGGTTTCCTTATTGGCTGAGGCAGACAGTAAGGTCTGATCCCGGGATAGATGTTGTAAGGAAATTGATTTCCGAACTGCGGCTTAATACCGTATGTCAAGACAGCCATTGCCCTAATATATATAGTTGTTTTTCAAAAAAGAAATGTACATTTTTGATACTGGGGCGGTATTGCGCGAGGAGCTGTAGGTTTTGTTCTATCGAAAGCAATAAAGAGATATCCGGAGCGCCCGATAAGGGAGAGCTTTTAAGGATTCGGGATGCGGTTAAAAGATTAGGGGTTACCAAGGCAACTATCACATCTGTTGCCAGGGATGATTTAAGGGACGGCGGCGCAGGCCATTTTGCCGATTGTATAAATGTTTTAAAAAGACATGACCCTGAGCTAAGCATCGAAGTCCTGGTGCCTGATTTTCAGGGCAGGATAGAATCAGTAGAAACAGTCATAGCGGCAAAGCCCGATATATTTTCTCATAACGTAGAAACTGTGCCTCGGCTCTATGGCCACGTGAGGCCAGAGGCTGATTATAACAGGTCTCTTAGTGTTATGCGCTATGCAAAAGAAAATGCGCCTGGCATAGATGTTAAGAGCGGGTTGATGGTAGGGCTTGGCGAGACAGAAACCGAAGTATATAATGTTATGGGAGATTTAAAACAGGCAGGTTGTGACATAATAACAATAGGCCAGTACCTTAGGCCTGATCCAAACTGCCTGGAAGTTAAGGAATTCGTGCCTCCTGAAAGATTTGAAAGATTTTCAGAGCAGGCCAGAAGTCTTGGGTTTAAGCAGTATAGCTGTAGCCCTTTCACCCGCTCATCTTTTATATAGCGCATAAGGAGGTTATATGATAGAATTTAGACTCCCTGAATTGACCGAAGGTATTAATGAGGCAGTGGTTTCTTTCTGGCATTTTAAGGAAGGGGATACTGTTAAGGAAAATGACGAGCTTGTTGAAATGGCCACTGACAAGGCGGCATTCAATGTGCCGGTGAGTGCCTCCGGCGTCTTAAAAGAGATAAGGGCAAAAGAAGGCGATACCGTAAAAGTCGGTGATATATTAGCCATAATAGAATAATGAAATAACAAAAAATCCTTTTAAGAGAATGGGGGTAGGGTTATGAAAGAGATATTGGAGATACTGGAGAAGGATGCGCGGACAACGCCTGAAGAGATAGCAAAAATATTAAAGAAAGACGTTAACTTGGTAAGAAAGGTAATAAAGAAATTGGAGAAAGACGGCGTAATCTTGAAATACAAGACGGTAGTTAATCGGGAGCTTGTAAGGGATGAGGCAAGGAGCGTGCGCGCATTGATAGAAGTAAAGATCGCGCCTCAAAGAGGTTATGGTTTTGATCACATAGCAGAGAGAATATACAGGTTTTCTGAAGTAGTGAGCTGTTATTTATTATCAGGGACATATGACCTTTTGTTGGTTGTGGAGGGTAAGGATATACAGGAAGTCAGCAGTTTTGTTTCTGAAAAACTTTCAACCCTCGATAACGTACGCGGTACTGTTACGCATTTCCTTTTAAAAAAGTATAAAGAGGATGGGGATATGCTTAAAAGGGCAGAGCGCGATAAACGGATTGCTATATCGTTTTAATAATAGCTGAAGGCTAAATTATGAATATTTCAAAAAAAGTTCAACAGATGCCACCCTCAGGTATTCGGGAATTTTTTGAACTGGTAATAGGCATGAAAGACGTGATCTCGCTCGGTGTGGGCGAGCCTGATTTTTCAACGCCGTGGAATATCTGTGAATCCGGCATATTTTCAATAGAAAAAGGATATACGTCTTACACGTCTAATAAAGGCCTTTACGAGTTAAGGCTCGGTATTTCAAAATACCTGAAGCATAAACACGATATAAGTTATGATCCCGATAAGGAGATACTGATTACTACCGGCGTGAGCGAGGGGCTTGATCTGGCATTGAGAGCTATTATCAATCCAGGCGACAAGGTGCTGATTCCAGATCCGTCTTATGTTTCTTATTATCCTGTTGTCTTTTTAGCTGGAGGCAGGCCAGTTTTTATTAAGACAAAAAAGACAGGTTTTAAGCTGACTCCGGAACTCCTCGAGCGTCACATATCAAAAGGCACTAAGGCTATTATTTTGAATTACCCCGCAAACCCCACAGGTATTTCTTATTCAAAAAGAGAATTAACCGCGCTGTCAAAAGTTTTTATAAAACATAACCTTATCGTGGTATGTGACGAAATATACGGTGAATTGACTTACGATTTTGAGCACACACCATTAGCCACTCTTAAAGACATGAAAAAGCAGACGCTATGCCTTGATGGCTTTTCAAAGGCATTCGCGATGACAGGGTGGAGAGTAGGGTTTTGCTGCGGGCCTGAAGAGATAATAAGCGCCATGACAAAAGTGCATCAGTATACCATGCTGTGTGCTCCTATAATAGGCCAGATGGCCGGCATAGAAGCGTTAAAAGGCCACACACAGCGTAATGTAAAAGAGATGAAACGTGAATATAAACGCAGGCGTGAATTTATAGTAGGCAGGTTAAATGAACTTGGCCTCTTGTGCCCTATGCCGGAAGGAGCATTTTATGCATTCCCTTCCATAGAGAAGGCGGGCATGAATAGCGTGGATTTTGCCAAGAAGTTATTAAAAAGGGAAAAGGTGGCAGTGGTGCCTGGCACTGCATTTGGTTCAGAGGGAAAAGGCCATGTCAGGATCTCTTACGCGTCCAATATGTCAGACTTGAAGGAAGCGGCGTTGCGCATGGAAAGATTTATAAAGGCTAGATAAGTATA
>JBDRBM010000055.1:0-5026 GCA_043822665.1 Candidatus Omnitrophota bacterium | reverse complement strand
TTAGCTCATATATGCCTAAGCATGCTTCATAGCGGGCAAGATTATAATCCTGCTAGAGTATTTAGTTGCGCTTAGTTTTAAAAGAGCGATTGTTCTTTGAAAATCTATTAAAATTTATCTTTACTCTTTATAGGATGTCTTTCTAAAATCAGTCAAAATTTAATTACATAATCAAATTTTACTGTAAATATATTCTCCTTGCCAGACTGCGTAGGAAAAGACATCCAAGCCTCAAAAAGAATATTGTAACCGAGGTCATAGATAAAACCCGCACTAGCAGTTACATCGTGGCTGTCATTTGTCTGGATGATATCGCTACGGAGGGTAAGATCTTTTTCTAATAATTTTACTGTCTTATCCAGCCCTGCAAATACCCCTTCATTGTCCCTCTGGACTGTGCCCCCTAGATGGACTCGAATAAAATCTAAGTCCTGTGTCAAAACAATATAATAATCTTCCCAGCCCAATCTGGCGCGATCCCCAAGGTTAGCTATGCCTAAGGATAAGGCTATAGAATCTGATAATTCAAAACGATACTTGGCTTGTGCCTTTAATGTCTCCTCGAGGATAGGCTCTGGAAAAACGCGTCCATCAAGGCCTATCTCAAGATTCTTCAGCAAGCCGAATTTGAATCCTGTAAAATAATCAGGTTTATTATCCTTGCCAATTTCAACAAAGGCCTGTAAGACCAAAACCTCTTCCGGCACTACATCCGCTGTAGAGATATTGTTAAGGCCTGTTGGAGTGGCCCAAGAGTATTGGGCGCTTAATAACAAGAATGATGCAAAGCTTAATATTCTTTTCTTCCATCTACGATTTTTCTTCATGTAGACAACTAATTGCAGGGGAGGTTTAAACCTCCCCTGCAATTCTGTAGGTTCTGTTTCCTAAAACTTGAATACCACATCGGCCTGCATTATCTGTTCATCTAACGAATCAGCTGAAATCCTCCTAGTATTGTAATAATCAAGAGATGCTATGATGTTATCAGCTAAAGCATAATCAAAGATTGCCTCAAACCCTTTTCCGTCTGTACCTGCGCCATTAAAATCAGCATCAGGAAAAGCATCAAAAAACGCATCCTTTTCTATGCGGCTGTATTGATTGATCAACTTCCAGTCGCCCTTCTTTTTTACCTTAGCCTTACCCAGCCTGAATCCACCTCTTGATGCACTTTCATTATTCCCAGGATCCAGATTATTGGCATATTCTCCAAATATCGCCCACGGGATCTCTAGCCCGCCAAGGATATTATTAAAATCTAATTCAACACTTGGTGAAATAACCCTGAAGTCATGCGCTATTGTAGCTGTGGTTGACCCAGAAGCATAAGTTCCATTATAAGTATTAGTACCCCTCTCCTCTGCTAAAGATGCGGCTGTAGCGCCCTTCAGATTATTAAAATCATAATAAGCCAGGCCAGTTTTCAGCTCGGCAAACTTATTACCTAAGCCCGCGTTTGCGCCAATCTGGCAGGCTACAAGATATATATCATCTCCATCGGCGGTATTAGAATCATCTATCGGGAAATAACCTGCTGTTGCATAAAGCTCTACAGGTTCTTTATCTGTTTTAACTTTAGCAGCGAATCCGTCAAATCTTATATCTGAATCCCATAGCATATCTGTGCTGAAAAACGGACTTTTAAATTTTCCCCCTATGAGATTCAGCCAGTGATAAGGCTTATACGTCGCCTCGGCGTAATCAATCCATACTGCCTTGCTCTGAAATTCACTCTCCAATGTCTGGTTGGTTGAAGTAGGCGAATCACTGCTTCCAGAAGCAAGTCCAAAAGCCACCTTTACCTGATCATTGATTTTCGATTCAAAGCCATATCTCAGCCTCATCCTTGTACGGCCATTATCTTGTCCAAGATCATTGTCAATATACTCACCTCTCAATCTCAGGTCACCTTTAAACTTTGTGTCCTTTACCCATTTAGGCAGGTCTGTTTCGACCTTTGCAACTCTTTCTTCCAAGGTTGTAGGTATTACGCGTTCTTTTGTTGCTACCTCAGCCCCTATCTCATCAATCTCTTGTTGAGTGATTATGCCCTTCTTCACAAGGAGCCTTAAAATAATCTCGCTCGTTTCATCTGCATACAAACTAGGCGCTGAGGTAAAAATGATTCCTGCACTGAGCATTAAAACAAAACATATTCTTAATAACTGCATAACTGTCTCCTTTTTATTCTCCTATAAGTTTAAAAGTTTCTATTTCAACCACTTGAGCGCCGCCGAATTTTTTTCCTGCGATCTCGACCTGTTTCCCCGCGTACTCATGTGAATTAATAAGATCTGTGGACATATCGTTCTCCAAGATCGTCCAGATCCTGCCATCTTCACTCCTAAGTGCATTTACATGTCCATACAGAGAACAATTTGCCTTTGCGCCCTGTCCTTTTTTCAAGGCACAACCCAAACAAATAACCTCGGCTTTAAGCGTAACTGGTAAGGCATGTGTAATTGCTTCTACCTTTTCTTCTACCCCACATCTCCCGCAATGTGCATACGTCTCACCTATCCAAATATTAGAAAGTAATACAAGCGGAACAACAAAACCAAGTAATCGCAAAGCTGTCTTCATCTTTTCACCTCCCCTAGGTTAAGAAAATTGTTCTCTATCATACAATCGGTTAAATCCATCAAACTTCTCTTAAAGACTGAATCTGGAAAATATCTCAGGCTCTTCTTTGCAAGCCCCATATACGAAGAAACCTCTTGTTTTGTCTTTTCTGCTGCCCCGGAATGGATAAACCTCGTCTTCACCGCATCTAAAGATTCAGTGGAAACCAATGTCTTTAATCTTTCCTTTTCATGCGCGGGTACTGATTTTAATAGATTCAATAAAGGCAGTGTCATCTCTCCCACGCTTATATCCTGTCCTGGTTTTTTGCCCAATCTCTTTTCCTCGCTAACGATATCCAGATAATCATCTGTTATCTGAAAGGCAATGCCAAAATTCAAGCCATACGCCCTCAGATTATTCTGTAAAGATCTTTTGCTTTCGGAAACCAGACTACCTGACTGGCAGCTCGCGGCAAAAAGGCTGGCTGTCTTCTTTTTAACGATCACAACATATCGCCTCTTTAATAGATCCAGGTTATCCCTTTCTGAGACCTGAATGAGTTCGCCTTCGCACATTGTCTTTGTCGCAGAGCTGATGCATCGCAGGACATCCATATTTTCGCATTGAGCTATTAACTCATATGCCACAGAATAAAGATAGTCTCCAAGCGCGATAGAAACATCTGCGCCCCATTTAAAATTAACTGTGGGCTTATTGTGACGGAGTTTAGAATGGTCGATTACGTCATCGTGGACTAAAGAGGCGGCATGGATCAATTCAATTGCACAGGCTATCTTTACAAGCATCGGGTTTGTAGAAATAGAGCTGCTTGTGGCCTTTCCTGAAAGCAAGACCAGCGCTGGCCTGAGCCTTTTGCCCTTTGTGTCCAGTAAATAATTACAGACTCTGGATATGGATTTATTACTGGCGCTATTAAGAGAATCTCTCAATAGTTCTTCCACGGCCTTTAGTTCTTTCTCAATTGGCCTATAGATATCTTTTAAGTGCATAAAACCCTGTCCAGTAAAATCCCGGCGGATAACAATAACCCTATCAGCGAATGCAGCCCTATTGTTAATGCATTCGCAGGTAATAATTCGTAAACCTTATCAAAATTTTTCCCGGATACCACTAGCGCCTTTATAGCTAAAGGGGCGCTAAAAAATACGATTAATGACATAGCTGGTAAAAATCTGAATATAATCAGAGACACGGTAATAAAATATACGCTTGTCAGGAGAGCCTGATACAGGACTATCGCTCTTTTTTTTCCGAGACTCACTACAAGCGTTTTTTTTCCTACTGACCTATCAGCGCTGTAATCTGGAAATTCATTTATGAACAAGACAAGCGCGATTAAAATCCCGATCGGAATTGATATAAAAAATATCCTGGGACTCAAAGTTTCTGTCTGAACATAATAAGAACCCATTACCACCAATGGCCCGAACCCGGCCCCTACAGCAAGTTCGCCCAGGCTCCCGTATCCTATATGAAAGGGCTTTGCTGTATAGAAAAATCCCAGGAATACACCGGCCAGGCCTAAAATAAATACAAGATTCCCTTTGCACAAATAGTTCAGATAGATGCCGATTACACTGCCAAGAATAAATGATGCCAGGGATGCATACAAAATCTTTTTTGGCGCGATAAGCCCTTCCTGGATGACCCTGCTTCCTCCGCTAAAAGGCGTGGGCGTAGTATTTGCCTTATCGCACCCCGAGAGGTGGTCAAAATAATCATTGGCGAGGTTTGTCCCTGTATGGATTAAAAGTATACCTATCATTGTAAGCCAAAATCTAATCCACGCGAAACTACCCGTGTCGTGCCAAGCGATTACAGAGCCCAGAATAACAGGGATTATGGTTGCAGTAAAAAACGGCGCGCGTATGGCCTTTAGCCAGGGCTTAATGGTCATAATTTATTCCCTTTAACTGTGCATAACTAAAGACCGGGCCGTCTTTACAGATGTATAAGTTTGCGATATTGCATCTGCCGCATTTACCTAACCCGCATTTCATCTTCATCTCTAACGTAGTCAATATTGACTCAGCGCAAAATCCCAGTTTTATTAAAACCGGTATCGTAAACTTTATCATTATCGGTGGGCCACAGACAATAGCAATGCTATCCTTACAGGTTGGTTTTATCTCCTCCAGGATCTTTGGCACCACGCCTACCATGCATGTCCAGTTATCTTCCTGGCAGTCAACAGTCAAATGCAGATGAGTATCCTTTGCTTCCTCCCAGGATTTATATTCGTGTTTATAAACAAGATCCTTTGATGTGCGCGCGCCATTTACAATCGTAATAGTCTTATAGTCTTTTCGATTATCTAAACAATAATTTATTAATGACCGAAGGGGCGCTAGTCCTATTCCGCCGGCAACAAATAAAAGATTCTTGCCTTTTAATTCATCAAGGGGAAAACCATTGCCGTAAGGCCCCCTTATGCCTA
>JBDRBM010000054.1:0-12213 GCA_043822665.1 Candidatus Omnitrophota bacterium | reverse complement strand
TAATGATCGCCACTATACTTGCCGCGCAGTGTACAGACGCGAGGGTAAACGAGATAACGCCGGGACTTTTTAAAAAATATAAGACTATTCAAGATTTTGCAAAGGCAAGACAATCAGCGCTCCAACAGGATGTGCGTTCAGCAGGGTTTTATAGAAACAAATCTAAAAATATTATCGCTGCCTCAAAAAAGATAATAAAAGACTTTCATGGGAAAGTGCCGGATACCATGGAGGAACTTGTCACGCTTCCAGGCGTTGCCCGCAAGACAGCCAATATAGTACTCTCAAGCGGATTTGGCAAATCAGAAGGCATCGCGGTTGATACGCACGTAAAAAGACTTTCTGGGAGGCTGGGCCTCAGCAGGCATGATAATCCGGACAAGATAGAACAGGACCTCTTAAAGATTGTCCCGAGAAAAGACTGGCTGGATTTTAATTACATGATGGTGAATCACGGAAGAAAGATTTGCAACGCAAGAAAACCGCTATGCGGAGAATGCGTTTTAGCTAAACTCTGTCCATCGACTATATTATATGATAAAAGAGGCAATGTTTTATGAAAGTTTGTACGGGGGCATGGTGCGGTGTGAGCTATGCGCGCACCGCTGTGAAATCACAGCCGGCAAGTTTGGCATCTGCGGCGTAAGAAAAAACCAAGATGGAAAGTTGTATACCCATGTCTACGGCGAGGTGATTGCTTCGCATGTGGACCCTATTGAAAAGAAACCGCTTTATCATTTTATGCCTGGTTCATTCTCGTATTCAATAGCGACAATGGGGTGCAATTTTAAATGCTCTTTCTGTCAGAACTGGGAGATATCTCAGGCCTTAAGAATGGGTGAAGGGTGGAGGGTGAAGGGTGAAGGGTATGAGTTAAAGCCCGAGGAGGTCATAAGAGAAGCAAAGAAGAACAAATGCAAGAGCATCTCTTATACATATACAGAGCCGACTATATTTTTTGAATACGCGTATGATATTGCGCGGCTTGCCAGAGAAGCGGGTCTTTCCAATATCTTTGTAACAAATGGTTACATGACAGAAAAACCACTTGAAACCATAAAACCATATTTAGACGCCGCGAATGTCGATCTTAAATCTTTTTGCGAAGATTTTTATCGAAAGATGTGCGGCGCACACCTTGAACCGGTGCTTGATTCTATAAAGACCATGAAAAGACTGGGGATCTGGGTAGAGATCACGACATTAGTCGTGACAGACAAGAATGATTCGGACGATGAATTTAAGGATATAGCCAAGTTTATCGCAAGCGTGGATCCTGAGATGCCATGGCACATATCCCGGTTCCATCCTGATTTTAAGCACCTTGAGTCTGAACCGACACCTGTAGAGACCCTTAAAAGGGCAAGAGAGATAGGCAGAAAAGCAGGACTTAAATATATACATTTAGGCAATATGATAGAGTCATAAAAAATAGGGCGTCACAAAAGTGCCGCCCTATGTAAAAAAGATTAGGAGGTTTACTATGAAGAAGATATTGCATATTATAGCCACCCCAAGGGCCGAAGAATCCCGCACGTTAAAGGTCTCAAAGGCATTTCTGGATTCATTTAAAAAGAAAAATCCCGGCTGCGCGATAGAGTCAATAAATGTTTCTACAGAAAAACTGCCTGAACTCACTGTAAAAAGGCTGGACGGGAAATATGCGCTGCTTGGCGGCAAGGACCTTTCTGGAGAACTGGAAAAGGCGTGGGAGGAGATCATTGAATATATACAGCAGTTTTTGTCGGCTGACGCGTATCTTATCAGCTCTCCAATGTGGAACTTCGGCATACCTTATCCTTTAAAACATTATATAGATGTTATACTACAGCCAAAATATCTTTTTAGATACACTGAAAAAGGCCCGGAAGGCCTTGTTAAAAACAGGAAGATGGTCGTTATTACATCACGGGGAGGGGACTATTCCCAAGAAAGTCCTTTTCATTCATATGATCTTCAAGAGCCCTATCTACGCACGGCATTCGGATTCGCGGGCTTAACCGATATCACCTTTATAAACGCCCAGCCCATGGACGCTTTGGGCCCAGACGTCCAGAAACAAAAAATAGAAGAGGCAAAAACCCTTGCCTCGAAACTAGCCGCACTATTTTAGGCTGCTGAATTTTCAAACCCGCATTGCAATTTAATTGCAATGCGGGTTTGAAAGATTTCTGTTGACAAAGGTGGTGTTTCCGCTATAATTGATATTGAATTTCAAAATCAATAAAGGAGGGGCTATGTCAAAGGAGATGAGCGTATTCATTGAATACCTGAAGAGAAAGGACCTCAAACTGACAGAGCAGCGAAAAGAAATACTCAACACCTTCTTAAAAATTGATAAACATCTGAGCGTGGAAGAGCTATATGATATTGCCAAAAAAAAGGACCCGAGTATCGGGCAGGCTACGGTGTTCAGGACACTTAAACTGCTGTGCGACGCGGACATAGCCAAAGAAGTGGATCTGGGAGATGGCAAGGTCAGGTACGAGCACAAATACGGCCACGAGCATCACGACCATCTAATATGCACAAAATGCGGAAGGTTTATAGAAGCCGTAGACCTTAAGATAGAAAGACTTCAGGAAGAGCTATGCAGACAGCGCGGATTCGCCCCTAAGCGCCATAAGATGGAGATATTCGGGATTTGCCAGGATTGCAGGAAGAAAAAATGAATAATGCAAAGGTAAAGATTGCTATAGTCGGTAATCCAAATGTGGGCAAGAGCGTGCTTTTTAACGCGCTCACAAAGAAATACGTTAATGTGTCAAATTATCCCGGCACAACAGTCGAGGTGTCGCGCGGCGTAGTCGATATCAACGGAACATCTTACGAAATCATAGATACGCCCGGCATGTATTCATTGTTGCCTATCACAGAGGAAGAAAAGGTAGCAAGGAGTATTCTTTTTCATGAAAGCCCGGGTATAGTCATACATGTAATTGACGCCAAGAATCTGGAGAGAATGCTGGTTTTGACATTGCAACTTATAGAGGCAGGGTTTCAGATTATACTTGTATTAAATATTATGGATGAGGCTGAGCAAGAGGGCGTGGATATCAATGTGAATCTGCTTGAGAAAGAGCTTGGCATACCTGTTGTGGGAGCGGTATCCACGGCGAATAAAGGCATAGATGAATTAAAAAATAGGATAGCCTCGTATGAAAAAAGATTATAAAGGCCCGGTTGAATATTCTATAGAGATGATCCTGGAGAAGCTAGAGAATCTCCTAAAAGGCCAATACCCTATTTCCAAACGATCCATGGGGCTTTTGCTTTTTCAGGAGGACGTCGAGATCCATGAGCTTGTGAAAAAAAACGATCCCCATGCCATCCCTGAAATAGAACAGCTGATAGATGAGATCAGGACCCGCTATGCCAATCATATAAGTTATGAGCTTGCGCTTGAAAGACAGAGAGAGGTAAAAGATATAGTCAGGAAGGTGGTAAGGATTAGAAAAGAAAATGTATCTTTTCAGGAGAGGTTGAGCCGCGTGACCATGAATCCTGTCACTGGCCTGCCTGTACTTTTTCTTGTGCTTTACTGGGGTCTTTATAAATTTGTGGGGAGATTCGGCGCCGGGACTATTGTGGATTTTCTTGAAGGGTCTGTATTCGAGAGACATCTTAATCCATTTATCATAAAGGCAGCTGAGCACATTATCCCGTGGCCTGTACTGCAGGATCTTTTCGTAGGGGAATACGGCATGATCACGCTGGGTTTCAGATATGCGGTTGCCCTTATACTGCCAATAGTAACGTTTTTTTTCATTTTCTTTTCTATAATAGAAGATACAGGTTATCTGCCTCGTCTCGCAATGCTCATAGACAGGACATTTAAAAAAATAGGCATGAGCGGAAGGGCTGTTATACCCATGGTCCTGGGCTTTGGCTGCGTGACGATGGCTACCATGGTCACAAGGACCCTTGCCACAAAAAGGGAACGCATAATAGCTACAATACTCCTCGCGCTTGCAGTGCCATGCTCTGCGCAGTTAGGGGTCATGCTGGCCCTTTTAAGCTCGAGGCCAAACGCTGCCTTTTTATGGGCAGGAATAATAGGGTTTATATTTTTATTTGTGGGCTTTCTTACATCAAGGATATTGCCGGGCGAGAGGCCGTCTTTCTACATGGAGGTGCCGCCTCTGAGATTACCGAAGTTTTCAAATATAATTTCAAAGACCTATGTAAGGGTAAAGTGGTATTTTAAAGAGGTCCTGCCCCTATTCCTGCTGGCCAGTTTTTTTATCTGGGCGGGAAAGCTGACAGGGTTGTTCGATCTTATAATACGCCTCTTAAGCGGGCCTGTAAAGCTTTTAGGGCTGCCGCCCGAAGCAAGCAAGGCGTTTTTGTTCGGATTTTTCAGGCGCGACTATGGCGCCGCAGGTCTTTATGACCTTAACAAACAGGGTATGTTAAACGGTGTTCAGCTTGTGGTGAGCTGCGTGACGCTTACATTGTTTTTACCTTGCATAGCCCAGTTTCTTATGAATATAAAGGAACGCGGATGGAAAACCGGCCTGGTCATATCAGTCTTTGTGTTGTTTTTCTCGTTCGGCGTGGGGTATATAGTTAACATGGCATTAACCAGATTAGGAGTGATAATATGACCATATCAGACGGGGCAGAAGAGATACTTGAGAAACTTTGGGAGACCATAGTGGAAGACGGAGACGGATACTGTGCAGTAGAGATGTTAAAAGATGCTGATGCCTTAGCTGAACTTGCGGAGCTCGGTTACATTGATATTACAGATAAACGCGTAACCCTTACTCCAGAAGGCAAGCTTGAATCAGCAAACTGCGTCAGACGCCACAGACTGGCAGAGAGGTTGTTCACAGATGTGCTGGATTTGAAAGGGAGGGCCATGGATGAGACAAGCTGTAGATTCGAGCATCTGCTTCATAAAGGCCTCGATGAAAATATCTGTACTATTCTCGGCCATCCAAGGCGCTGCCCGCACGGCAAGGCTATTCCTGAAGGCCGCTGTTGCAAGGGGACAAAGAAACTCCCGGGAATGCTCATAAGGTCTCTTACAGAGCTGGAAGTTAATCAAAAAGCGAAGATCTCGTATTTGCAGACCCAGAATCACGAGCTTATAAAGAAGATAATAGCAATAGGCGCTTTACCCAATACAGACATTACCCTGGTGCAGAAATTTCCGTCGTATGTCTTCAATATAGGCAAAAGCCAGTTTGCCGTTGATAAGGAATTGGCATCGTGTATTTATGTAAGGACAGTTTAATAAAAGCGATGATCTCCAAACCCGCCTTATTATAGGCACCCCTTATAAAAAAAGTTTATTTTTTACTTGACAGGATTGTATAGTGTGATATACTTAGAATTATTAGAAATATGATTATATTAGTAGAGATTAGTCAGTCGTAGATTCAAGGCTTTATTTTTTTTAATCAAATCCCTATTAAATAAATAATAATAGTGGCATATAACAGAAACAAGATTTTTTAGAAAAGGAGGGGGGATTATGAGTTTATTAGAAACTCAGGAAGATTTGAAGATCTTGGTTGAAACACTGAATTTTAAGCAGAAGGTTGAAAGGTCATTGCAACTTATTAAAGAGGGCTATGAGAAATACGGAGACGGACTTGTTATAGCAAATAGCCTTGGCAAGGATTCTGTCGCAGTGTGGCATCTTGCAAAACGCGTAAATCCGAAAATACGAGGGTTTATCGTAACCACCAGGTTTAAGCCCAAAGAGACAGTCAAGTTTATGAATGAAGAGGTGAGAAAATATCCTGAGCTCAAGGTCTACAAAAACGATGCGAATATACCGGATAAATTATACGAAACTGACCCTGACCGCTGCTGCGATATATTGAAGGTTGAGCCTGTTAAACGCGCAATTGAAGAAATGGGCGTTACGTGCTGGGTAACCGGGCTTCGCTGCACAGAGGGCCGTACGCGCACTGACTTTAAAGAAGTGGAAGAGCGAGACAAAGGCCTTATAAAGCTAAACCCAATTCTTATATGGAAAGAAAGGGAGGTCTGGCAGTATCTTGCCCTTTACGGGGTAAAGGTAAACCCGCTTTATGGCGAAGGTTACAGGTCTTTGGGCTGTGCGCCCTGCACCAAGATTACAAACGATGACAATGAACGAGCGGGCCGCTGGATAGGCACCAGCAAATGCGGCGGAGAGTGCGGTATACATACAAGACCTTTAAAAAATATAGATGGGGACGGGATATAAATGGCTATTGTCCTGCTATTGATTTTGATTTCTGGTTTTGTGGCGCTGAACATGGGGGTTAGCGGATTTTCCGTTTCTTTCACCCCCTCATATGGAAGCCGCCTGCTAGGTAAAGGCAAAGCCGTTATTCTTTATGGACTTTGCGTTTTAATAGGAGGATTGCTTGTAGGGCCTAGAGTTGTAAGCACCCTGGTTAACAAGATCTCATTACAGCACATTGATCCTTTTTCCGGATTTTTAATATTGTCTTCTGTAGGGGCCATGATGTTTTTAAGTAACATGCTGAAAATTCCACAGTCCACCAGTTTTGTGACTGTGGCGGGTTTTCTCGGGGCAGGCTTATATTACGGTAAGGTAGATTGGCATACTGTCATAAAGATTGTAATTTTGGCAGCTGTTTTTTCAGTCCTTTCTTTTGTGATTACGTATCTCATTAAAAGGAAGATTTATCCGCCACACAGGGGCAATCTGCATCTTTATGAGAAATTTCATATTCACAGGAATAAGTTTAAAAATTTTATCATCTGGACTGACATGTATTCTGCCTTTGGGATAGGCACGAATAATGTCGCGAATGTTGTGGCGCCTCTAGTGGGTTCATTGGCCATAAGCCCGTTTTTGGCCCTTGGATTATCTGCCCCGCTTTTTGGGTTGGGGGCATATTTCTTTGGCGAGAGGGTTTTAAGGACCGTTTCAAGGGATATAGTGCCTATAGGCGAGATTTCAGCAGTCATTATCTCGCTTATTACCGCTACCTTTGTCATTATTGCGTCGCTGTTGGGCTTACCTACGCCTTATGTCCAGTTTACGACTTTTTCCGTGCTCGCGATAAGCTCTGTCAAAGACGGCACAAGGCATACAGCAGGAAAATCTGTTTTTAAAAGGATAATATCCGCATGGATATGTGTGCCCATAGCCACAGTTTTTTTGAGTTTTCTGTTACACTTATTTTTTATTAAAAGGTAACATGATTAGTATAAATAGAGATTTTAAAAAAGCTCTTATAGAACATTCAAAGGATGGATTTCCGAATGAGGTGTGCGGTCTCCTGGCTGGAAAAAATAACAGAGTCGAGAGGATTTACAGAATGAGAAATGCTGATAAGAGCACGACTTCATTTTTTATGGACCCGCAGGAACAGCTGAAGGTCATGAAAGAGATGCGCGCTTCTGGCCTTGATTTTATAGGCGTATATCACTCTCATCCTGAGACAAAGGCATATCCTTCAGCACATGATGTCGAGCTTGCATTTTATCCCGAAGTTTCATATGTAATTGTTTCATTAAAAGATAACGATAATCCGGATATATGCTCTTATAAGATTATAGAGGGAAAGATTACAGAAGAGGAAGTAAGAATTGAATGAGTCTTGTAATAGTTGGCACAAATCATAGGTATAGTTCTATTGAACTAAGAGAAGGAATATCTTTCTCAAAGAGAAGACTCCAGGATGCGTTTTGTTTCTTGAGAGAAACAGGTGTCTTGAAGGCTAGCGTTATTCTTTCTACCTGCAACAGGGTAGAGATATACGCTTCTACAGATACGGTTGAGTCTGGAATACATAAGATAAAGGATTTTCTCTGCAGATTTTACGAAATCAATGACAAAGACATCTACCCCTACCTTTATATATATAGAGATGAAGATGCTTTAAGGCACTTGTTTAAAGTAGCGGCAGGCCTGGATTCTTTAATCCTGGGGGAATTGCAGATTTTAGGTCAGGTAAAGGCAGCGTTTTATGAGTCAGTGGAAAATGATTTTATAGATTCTTTTCTAGGAGAGGTTTTTGATTCTGCAGTCTCATTAGCAAGAAAGATACATTCACAGACCAGGCTGTCTGAAGGAAAGATATCTGTGGGAAGCGTGGCCGTAGATTTTATAAAGGAAAGAACAGGAACTCTTTCAGGCAAGAATATATTGATTATAGGAGTTGGAAAAGTTACGGGATTAGTACTAAAGTATTTAGAAAAAGAAGGTAAGAATATAGTTTTTGTTTCCAACAGGACTTTTAGAAAGGCACAGTCTTTGGCAAATCAGATTGGTGCAAGGGCGGTAAGGTTCGATAATTTAAAAGAATATCTGAAAAAGGCAGATATAGTGATAACAGCGACAAGAAGTCCGCATTTTATTATTAATAAAGAGACTATAGAAGGAGCTGTCAGCTGTCGGCTATCAGCTATCAGCCGGAAACGCTTACTAATTGTAGATCTGGCTTTGCCAAGGGATGTTGATCCTCGGATAAAAGAGATAGACGGGATAGAATTATTCGATTTAGAAGATATAGGCGCAGCGATTCAGGGCAATATGTACGGGAAGAGGTTTGAGGCTGAGAAGGCTGAGCAGATTATAGAGGCTGAGGTAGAAAGATTATGGCAAGGACTATTAGGGTTGGAACAAGAAAAAGCCCTCTTGCTCTAAAGCAAGCAGAAGAAGCCCTGGTTGGGTTGAAGAAATTTTATTCTGATGCAGAATTTGATATTATCGCCATAGATACGTATGGAGATAAGGATAAAAATACGCCTATATCAGAGATAGAAGGGACAGATTTTTTTACAAGAGAAATAGACCGGGCACTTTTAAGAGGCGAGATTGATATTGCTGTTCATAGCGCCAAAGATTTGCCAGATAGCTTAACAGAGGGGCTGGAAGTTTTATTTATTACAGAAACAATTGATCCGTATGACTGTTCGGTCTCTAAATCTGGCTTAAAATTAAATGAGCTTCCACATGGAGCCAGGATAGGAACCAGCAGCCAGCGACGTAAGACACAATTGAAAAAATATAGAGACGATTTTCAAATTATGGATATCCGTGGCAATATAGAAGAACGACTGGAGAAGTTAAACAATAGTGACTTTGACGCTATTGTAATCGCAGCAGCAGGACTGATGAGATTGGGTCTGGCAAACAAAATAACCCAAAGAATACCGTTTAATATCCTGAGGCCTCATCCTTTACAGGGTTCGCTTGCGGTGGTGGCAAAGAAAAACAACATTGATTTAATAAAGTCTTTCAAGGTTTTAGAGGCAGCAGCATTATGAAGATAAATAAGGTTTATTTAGTTGGAGCGGGGCCGGGGAGGCCGGACCTGATAACCGTAAGGGGGTTGAATATCCTCAAAGAGGCCGATGTGGTGGTCTATGATTATCTTATAGATAAGAAGCTGTTAGGCGAGGCAAGGGCCGGCGCTAAACTTATATCGTCAGAATCCCTGGGGAAGAATAGGTATTCTGGAAAAGCCCATTCGGCTCAGAGTAAAATAAACAAACTTATAGTTAATGAGGCAAGGAAGGGAAGGCGTGTCGTGAGAATTAAAAACGGCGACCCCTCTATTTTTAGCCGCTCCAGAGAGGAAATAGGCGCATTAATTAAAAATAAGATAGAGTTCGAAATTGTGCCAGGGGTTACGGCAGCAAATGCAGCTGCGGCCTTTAGCGGTATACCCCTGACAGATAGAGAATTCTCATCCAGTGTTGTCTTTCTAACCGGACACGAGTCAAATGGCAGGAAAAGAACCGTCATTGATTGGGACGCTATAGCCAAGATCGACTCTATAATTATTTACATGGGCGTGGGTAATATCTCAGGGATAGTTAAAAGACTGGTAGAATCAGGCAAGTCCATTAATACCCCTGTAGCTTTGATATCAAAGGCATCAGATATAGCCCAGAAGACTGTCAGGGGCAGACTAAAAGATATTGCCGAAAAGGTAAAGAGACACAGCATTGAGCCGCCGGCAATATTTATTATCGGGAAGAACTCAGAATTCGAAAAGGATTTCAACTGGCACAGGAAGAGTAAAAAAGTTTTATTTACCGGGCTATCAAAAGAGAGATTTTTTACAGATGCGACATATTTCCATCTGCCTTTAATTAATATAGGGCCCATGGATGATTACAGAGAGTTTGATAATTATTTAAGGAAAATCAGGGACTTTGACTGGATAGTCTTTGCAAGCCGCTATGGAGTGGAACATTTTTTCAAAAGGCTTGAAAAGATAGGTTGTGATTCAAGGATGCTGAATGATATCAAGGTCGCGGCTGTAGGGAATTCTACAAGGTTGCGCCTTCTAGATTTTGGGATATCAGCAGACCTGGTGCCTTTAAAAGAATCGTCAGAGGGATTGATAGAGGAGTTCGAGCATATTGACATTAAAGGAAAAAAGTTTTTTCTTCCTCGTTCCGATATCTCAGATAAGGGCCTGGAGAAGGCATTTCAAAAACTCGGTGCAACAGTGATTACATCTTTCGCATATATTAATAAGATCTCTCGAGATCTGCCTGACCTTGATCTGGGGGTTTTCGACGAGATTATGTTTACGAGCCCTTCAACGGTAAGGAATTTTAAAAAGAGATACGGAAAATTACCAAGGCACGTCAAAGTAAGGTGCATAGGAGACGTGACTTTAAAAGAGGCCAGAAGATGCAACTTATTAGACTCAGTAGATTAAGGAAAAATACCGTCGTAAGAGACTGGGTTAGCCAGACGCGCTTAATGCCCCGAGACCTTATCCTGCCTTATTTTGTTGTAGGCGGAAAAGGCGTGGACAAGCCTATCAGGTCTTTATCCGGGATCAGTCATCTATCAATTGATAGGTTGATTGAAGATATAAATGATGCTAGAAGAAATGGGATAAAGGCTATTTTTTTATTCGGCATTCCTGAAAAAAAAGACAAGATAGGATCCGAGGCATATAAAAAAAATGGGATAGTCCAGGAGGCAGTAAAAAAAATAAAGAAAGAGTTTAAGGACTTGATTGTAATAACAGATGTTTGCCTCTGCGGCTATGCATCTCACGGCCATTGTGGCGTACCTAAAAAAAATACGAGATACGAGATACGAGATACGAAATACGAAATCGATAACGACGCAACCCTGAAGACCCTGTCAAAGATAGCGCTGTCTCATGCTGAAGCAGGAGCTGACTTAGTGGCTCCTTCCGCGATGATGGATGGCCAGGTAAAGGCAATAAGAAAAGCGCTTGATGGAGGCGGATTCAATGATGTCGGGATACTGGCCTATTCCGCTAAATACGCGTCTAATTTTTACGGGCCTTTTAGGGAGGCGCTGGATTCAGCGCCGCAATTCGGAGATAGGAAAAGTTATCAAATGGATTTCAGGAATTCGGATGAGGCCTTGCGCGAAATAGGCCAGGATATTGACGAAGGCGCTGATATTGTTATGGTAAAGCCAGCGCTTTCATATCTGGACATTATTTATCGGGCAAAAGAGAAGTTTGATGTACCTGTAGCCGCGTATAATGTAAGCGGAGAGTATGCGATGGTGAAGAGATATTCTTTGGCTCAAGGCGCTGAAAAGGAATTAGTATTAGAAATTTTGACAAGCATAAAACGCTCTGGCGCGGATTTTATAATTACATACTGGGCAAAAGAGGCGGCAAAATGGTTAAAATAGCGAGCGACGAAAGACGAGTGACTAACGACGAGCTTTTTAATGAAGCTAAAAAGCTAATTCCTGGCGGAGTAAACAGTCCTGTCAGATCTTTTAAGGCCGTAGGCGGGACCCCGATTTTCGTAAAAAAGGCATATGGTTCCAGGCTCTACGGGGAATGCGGCGGAGATTTTATTGATTATTGCCTTTCCTGGGGGGTTTTAATTTTAGGCCATGCGCACCCCGAAGTTACAGAAGCCATATCCCGCGCTGTAAAAAACGGCACAAGTTTTGGCGCGGCTACTAAGATGGAAATAGAATTGGCGAGGCTTATTACAGAAGCCGTCCCTTCGATAGAGCAGATCAGGTTGACAAATTCTGGGACAGAGGCAGTAATGGGCGCGGTAAGGCTTGCAAGGGCATATACAGGAAAACAGAAACTTATAAAATTCCATGGCTCATATCACGGCCATGTGGATTATCTTCTGGATAGCGCCGGCGTGCCCGAAGATTTTACTAAACATACAATAACCCTTCCGTATAATGACGCGGATGGACTTGAAAAAGCAGAATATTTATTCAAAGATGATCTGGCAGCTATAATTATCGAACCCGTT
>JBDRBM010000053.1:0-3327 GCA_043822665.1 Candidatus Omnitrophota bacterium | reverse complement strand
TGTAGATTCCGGGAATGAGATGATAATATCATATACAGATTGGGAAGGCAGCGGCATCCTGGTAGTAAGCGGTGACCTGAGGATTACAGGAGGGTATTTCAGGGGCATTATATGGGTAGTTGGTACGCTGTGGGTGAGCGGCAACCCTATCATAGACGGAACTATTTTTGTGGAAAGCGGCGCTGAATTTGAAACCACCCTTACAGGAAATCCTACTGTTAGTTATGATAGCGATGCTATCAGCGAAGCCTTTGGTTTTCTTCCAAGCGACCTCCCGCCTTATGTAGTCAGATGGGACGAAGATTAATAAAAAACCCTTCCTATTCCCTGGGAACCATCTTTCTGATATTATACTCGACATATCCCGAGAGTACTTCCTGGACCTTGACAGGCGGGACCACAACAAAGTAGTGGTTTATTAGCGCATGTGATATCTCATGCGCTAATATACCAGGATTTAAGTCTGCGGCATTTACAAAAATCGTATTTTCTTCATGATAATAAAAAGACTCCGCTTTAAGTTCTCTGTCAAATAACCCTACGTACGCCTTCTTGAGCGCCTCGCTGTCGCGGCATATCTTTACGATGCCGTGATAACTATAGATATGCATGTCTAGGATATCCGAGACTTCATTGAACAGGGCATCGACATTTTGGGATAAAACATCGTTCGGATTGTCGTCGGTGGTTACCTTGTATCTGTCGCCGGACAGGCGGGCATAACTATCGACTTTTATCTTATACGCAACTCCAAGGGGATCTACCTGGTCCTGATAATAAACAGTAAAATATTCACTCTCTACTCTATGGGAAAAATCGTTTGCATACCCGTTTACCGATATGCTCAGAATCATAAAAGATGCCAGTAAAAATAATTTTATTCTCATAGGTTAAAACTTAAAATGAGAAACGAGCTCTTCTATCTTTTTGATTTTGTTTTCCAATGCCGCCTTATCCTGCCGTTCTGATTCTAATCCCGAATTCATTTCCCTGAGGTCCCTTACTGCATTTTTAATATAGCCGAGGGCTTCTATAAGCCTTTTCTCCATACCGTCCAAAGTAGTGGCCACATCATGGAGCTGGTCTTTGTTTCTCAATTTGAAATTCGGATTTAAATTACCCTCGCCTATGGACTCCAGCTCTTTCTTAAGCCTGTAGAGAGGTCCTGCTATCTTGTGGGAGACAAAAAGGGTCAGGATGATGGTAAAGACAGAGATGATTAAAGTAACGATGAGCGCCGTCTGAATCAACAGAGGAAACAGATACTCTGCAGTAGAGGTCACTACTGCCTTGGTATTTACCAGGCTCACTGTAGTCGCCCTGCTGGAGAAGATATAAAGCAATACTCCGGTAATGGCTGACCCCAAAATGATAAGTAAGCAGAATTTGGTTATGAAAGTGGCCTGGAATTTCTTATCTATAAAATAAGTCTTTCTTGCGTATTTCTGCATTGCCCACCTCCTTATTTATCGTTCAAAATTGAAGGTCCATCTATCTTCATAGTGGAATTATCTCTTAGTTCCTTCAGCCAGTCTTCCATTGCCTGCGTCTGTTTTTCCCTGAAGGCCTGCCATTTGACCTGGCTGTATATTTCATCGAGGGGTTTTTCGGTAAGCCCCTGCCGCACTAATTTATTATAGTAGCGCTCCACTTCGTCGTCGGAGATGTCGATAGTCTGGCCTAATTCCTTGGATTTTTTATCTATGGCCAGCTTGAACAAAAGGTACTCGTACTGTCTCTCCAGCGCCTTCAGGAATCCCCTGTCTTTATTCAGTCCTTTTTTCTCAGCTTCCTGCAGGATGAGCTTTCTATCTATGAGAGAGTCGAGGACCTTTTTTCGCGCCTCTATATTGTCATCGCCGTAGATATTGGTTTCTCTGAAATAATCTCCGAATTCATCCCTTGACATTGTAAAATTATTTATTTGGATGGGATATTTTGCGGGGGGCGATATCATTTTTTGTTCAAGATAAAGAATTAAAGCCACTATCACTAAAATTATAGCAAGGATAGACTTCTTCATATCTGCCTCCATTGTTTTTCTCTTAGTATATTACTTTTAGTTCGACTTTGCCACTAAAATCTTAAAAGAAAAACCCGCCTTTTGATAGGCGGGTTTTTCAATACTTGAGCTTTACGACTAATATTTATTCTATCTTCAAGCCTCTCTTCTTAAATTCCTCCTCGAACCAACCAAAGAATCCAGTTCCTTTCATCTGGAGCTTGTCTTCGATAAAATTATACATATCGTCTGTCAGCTTGATCCCGTCGAATGCCGAGAAATCCGCAGGTGTAACAGGATGATAGAAATATACGGGTACCGGTATCACTAAAGGATCCATTGGATATGCCTTGAATGAGCCCAAAGGTCCCAATAACTCCAGTACTGGCCAGCGCCAGCGTTCATTTAGATCAAAAGGCTCTGCTGCTGTCGCTGTTACCGGGATGCTTACTATAAACGCCCCTGCCTGACCTTGAGCTGAATTACCTGCCAGATCTGAAATCACTAGAGATGTAAAATTATACGTCCCGTCCCCTAAAGTGGCGTAACTATCAAAATTAGGGGCTGATGATGCGCCGCCTGGGGCAATGCCGGAAAGATTATCAGTGGCGCTGAAAAATACAGTAATATCAGCGTCGTAGGTGCCTACAGTAGGAGTGTATGTAATGCTAGGAGCTGTTTTATCTATGTTGATTCCTGTAAGCGTGTCGCTTGCAGAATTACCTGCCTTGTCATATACAGTTCCGCTTGTTGACTGTCCGGCGCCTTCTGTAGATACTGTGTCATCCCCGTAGTCGCTGGGCGGGCTGGTCGGGTCAACGCCTGAGAGGCTGTCAGCTACTGTGTAGGTGACTATTACGTCAGTGTTGTTCCATCCCCATGTATTGGCGGCCGCAGAGCCTGGTTTCCGTGATGCTGTGATAGTAGGGGCCACTGAATCTATCTTGAAGCTTGTAGTGTCATTGTCTGTCCATCCTGCATTATCCTGAGCCCTGAAGTATACTGTGCTTGAGCCCTGGTTAGTTACATTGACATAGGGGATACCGCTTGTGTATGGATTCCATGTGGCGTTGTCCAAGCTGTATTCAAATGTGTCTATGCCTGATGTCGCATCTGTGGCTGTTGCGTCTGAATTTACAGCTGTTGTAAACCAGCTGTTTAATCCATTGGGTGAACCTCCGTTTGTGACGATATTGGCTGTTACTGAAGGAGGTGTCGTATCGATATAAAACGCGCCGCGGCTCGCAGTACTTGACGTCCCGCCTATCCCATCTAAACTTACCACGTTGAAATAGTGAGTTGTGGCGTCAGATAAACTGGACGAA
>JBDRBM010000052.1:0-2233 GCA_043822665.1 Candidatus Omnitrophota bacterium | reverse complement strand
TCAATTTCCTGAAAGAAAGCTTTTCTTCCTCTATAACCTGACCTATGGCGAGGCCGGCGCCTATATCCTTTTCCACTGCCTCTCCCATCGCGCCATTGAGATACAGGGCTGTTTCCTTAGCCATGCCAAAACTGCCGTCTTCGAGAGCCTCTTCCACGTCTTCCGATGTCTTGCCGATAAGGGCAATCTCAAAATCATGTATAGCGCCAGAACCGTTCAATGCGATAGCGGTAATTATTTTCCTGTTTATTAGTTCTATTATCACCGGATTCAACCCGCATTTAATCACATGCGAACCCATCATGGCTATGACAGGTTTTTTCCTTTTGCGCGCTGAAATTACGGCATCGACGACCTGCCTGAAGCTCGTGCCCGAAAGTATACGGGGAAGGGAGTCATAAAAATCAGAGAAAGCGGCGTTCTTTAAGGGAACTTTCGCAAAATCCTTGTAAGAGACCTCGCTTTTTCTTTTGGCTATTGGATAAGTCTTGAGTTTATCTAAGTTTATATCTTTGGACATTTATAATTCCCATTATATCTGAGCACTGTAGGGGAGGTTTAAACCTCCCCTACAGTGTGGATAAATTAATAAACTATATTCTAAGCATTTTAACATTATTCTTTCACAGTGTCAAGGCACTCTATTTTCTGGAGGGTTATGGTAATCGTCCCCACAAAAGGGATGCCTTTTGTCACCAGTAAAAGGGGTATCCTCTTCTCATCCGATGAAAGCCACATAGTGACTTTCGCCTTCCTGGTCACTTTACCCTGGAACCAGGGCAGAGGTTCAACCATAAAAGCCTCCCATTCTCCCACGCCCTCAATCCTGACAATGCCTTTTTTGAGTATCTTGGCCTCTAGCAGATAATTCTTCTCGTCAGTGTTGACATTCGCGAATACAGACTCTCCCACGGCCACGTCCTGGAGTCTGAAATAATACATACAGCTCAAGGGGTCCTGGACTTTTTCCGGTATCTCATATTCTTTTTTGGTGTGGTTCAACCTGGAAAAATAATAAGCCTTTCCTTTAGTCTGGTCAAAATCAGTATATTCATCTGAGCGATAACCACCTTCTCTCTGCTGCTTCTCAAACCTTACGGGGTAAAGCCTCTCCGTATCGAGGTAACTGGAAATCCTGTCCTTGACTCTATAAATCTTAGAGACAACAGGTGTTGTCTGGGCAGTGGCAAGTATATGATAGACTTTTCTGCCGTTTCGTTCCGTAATGCTCTGCACGGACAAAGTGGCAATGCCCACATCCATACCAAGCCATTCCGCCTTGTATGTAAATTTTTCCCCGATGTCCAGTTTTTTGGCAGGGGCCTCTATTGAAGCATCCTCAGGAGGCTCCACTATTCTATATTGAGCAGCTATACCGCAACTGGCTATCAAACACATTAAAATAATTAAAATTACAATCTTTCCCATTCCCATCCCCTTTAACTTGACAAAACTTACAATGTAAAAATTGTCAACTTAGAGCCGTAGGGCAGGTTTAAACCTGCCCTACGGCTTTCGATCCTTTACAGTAGCTCTTTTACTTTTTCTATTACCTCTTCCACGGTTATAGAGTAGAGGCACAAAAAACCTTTACCGCAATTATGCGCAAGGCATTTAACGCATCCAACGTCTTTATGGATAATGGCGTTTCTTTCGCCGTAGGGACCCCACCTCGTGGGACTAAGTCCTTTTTGTTTTCTTGAAAATATGGAAATAACCGGGGTTTTAACGACACACGCTATATGGACAGGTCCTGAATCATTAGAGATTAATAATGACGCACGCTTCAATACTGCCGCTAAAACACCCAGCGACGTCCTGCCGCATAAAAAAACAGGTTTACTGCTCATCGACTCCCTGACCTTCTCTCCTATCTTTACCTCCTCGGGACCTGAAACAAGAACTGTCGACAGGCCAAAACACTCTTTCAGGATATCGGCCAATTTGGCAAAATTCGCGGAAGGCCAAATCCTGGAAACACAGCTGGCGCCAGGACTGATAACGACGAACCTCTCGTCTTTTTTTAAACCTGACTCGAAGAGCAAGCTATCAGCCTCCTTAATAACGCTTTCCTTCAGAGGCATTACAAGAGGCGCTGGCTCCGCTTTTACGCCTAAGGAACGTAACACATCAAGAGAATATTCTACTTCATGTTTTTCTCCGAACCGTTTCACGTATTCCAGCCTACGGGTTAAAAGAAAATCCATCTTGCCCCTCGCATACCCTATTCTTC
>JBDRBM010000051.1:0-37061 GCA_043822665.1 Candidatus Omnitrophota bacterium | reverse complement strand
CGAGGGTAATATGATGAAAGGTTTAGGCAAAAAAGAGAAGACAGAGCTTGCGATAACACTGGCTGGGATTTTGTTTTTAATTTTATTAGCTTTTAATAGCATGAAGGAAATAAGGCACAAGAGAGCCGCGGTTGAAAAGCCGGATACTAAGATAGAAACAGGTTATTTGGAAACCAGTATCGCCATAGTTAAAGACAGCGTAATAGAAAAAGATTGGGGCAGAGACCCATTTTATCCTGAGACACCTTTTACCGGAGGCGAAGCAGGCATAACTGGTTTTATGTTAAATGGTATTGTATGGGATAAAGAGGCGCCTTACGCGATTATAAACAGCGAAGTTGTAAAAACAGGGGACAAGCTTAATGGCGCGTCTATAATTGAAATCACCGAAAACAAAGTCATACTGGAGCAGGACGGCAAACGCCGCACACTCGAACTCACCACTTTTTAACCCTGATATTTGTGTTTGATTATAAGTAAGTTATCCATACCTGTAGGGCAGGTTTTGGTTCGACTTCGCTCACCATCCCGAGCTTGTCGAGGGAAAACCTGCTCTACAGGCTTAACTTGACAGAACTTACATTGTAAGTTCTGTCAAGTTAAGGGCGGGGCGTAAAGTTATTGACTTCTTTTATATATATGATAATATATTCCGGTTATGGCTAAGAAAAAGCCGAGAAGGTATTTTATTTTCTTGCTCTTTAGAATATTGAGCCTTGTTTTATATATCCTTCCTATGCGGTTGGGCCTTGCGATAGGAAAGACGCTTGGAGCCTTTACCTTTTATATCCTCAGAAAAGAGAGGCTCATCGCGCTCTATAATCTTAAGGCCGCATTTGGGGATACCGAAGATAGCAGTAGAATAAAGATTATCGCTAGAAGGGTCTTTGAAAATTTAGGTAAAAATTTTGTCGAAGTAATATCCCTGCCAAAGTTCGATAAAAATAATATTGATAGATATGTGAGATGTAAGGGGCTAGAGACAATAACTCGTCTTATCCAGGAAGGAAGAGGCGGCATAGTACTTACGGCTCACTTTGGGAACTGGGAACTCCTGGCGCATTATTTCGCCATAAAAGGCTACAGAGTGAATGTCATAGCCAGGCGTGTCAGGATGGAATATTTCGGGAAATTCCTGGATGCCGTAAGGAAAAAAAACGGGGTGAATATCCTCTATAGAGACGCATCAGCCAAAGATGTCCTGAAGCTCCTTAAGAACAATGAATTCGTAGGGATAATGCCGGACCAGGACATGGATAGTGTTTCAGGCGTATTTGTGGATTTTTTCGGAAGGCCGGCGTATACGCCGAACGGGCCAGCGCTGTTGAGCCTATTGACAGGTGTCCCTGTGATTCCGTGCTTTATGGTGCGTCATGCCTTTGGCCATGAGGTCGTCATAGAAAAACCTCTGGAATTTGCCGCTACAGGGGATAGAGATAAGGATATCACAGAAAATACGCAGGTTTATACGAGGGTCATCGAAGGATATATAAAAGAATACCCTGAACAATGGGTATGGTTTCATGAAAGATGGAAAACCTGTCCGACCGTGTAAGTCAACCCGTGCGGATAGACAGGTCAGAATAGGTAGATGTAGAGATGATAAGTTTATTTTTGATATTGATTATGATTATTTGCCCCGCCTGCCTCGCGGAGGAAGAGAAGAAGGCCGAGCAGAAGATCGACGGTTTTTCTCTTGTCCAGTATGATGATGGTGGAGGGAAGAAATGGGAGATGAACGGCCGCTCAGCCGAATTAGAAGGCGATAAGGTCAAGATAGACGCTGTCTCTCTTTTGTCATCAAACAACCAGACATTCCTGAAATTAAAAGCCAAAGAAGGCGAATTTGACAAGGTGGAAAAGATAGTCTATCTTCAGAATAATGTGGTTATGAAGTCCAGTGACGGCACAATGTTGACCACGGATTCTTTGAACTGGGACGCGGGGACAAAGAATGTTTTTACAGAAGACCCTGTAAATATAAAAAAATCAGATTTTGAGGTAAGCGGTAAGGGCGCTCAGGTAGATTTAGAAAATAAAATCGCTGAACTAAGAGAGGATGTAACGGCTAATATAGAATCTTTGCCCTCTGGTTATTCGCGATCCGGGGTTGATCCCTCGGCCTTGTCCGAAACAGGTGATTTACGAACCACGATAACATGCGATGGCCCGCTCGAGATAAATTATAATAAAAACAAGGCGGTATTCCTTAATAATGTCAAGATCGAAGATATTCAGGGCAATATACTGGCGGACAGGATAGACGTTTATTTTAATAAAGGGACAAAGCGTATAAGGTGTGTTGTGGCAAGAGGCAATGTGAAGATTATTAACGGAGAGAATGTAACCTATAGCGAAAAGGCCATATACCTTGTTGAAGAGGGCCGTGTGGTTTTACCAAACAGGCCAAAACTGGTGATACAAAATGAACGTTCTGAATGATAACGGACATCTCCTGGAAATAAAGGACCTTAAAAAATCATACGATAATAAGGCTGTCGTAGACGGTGTGAACATGAAAATCAAGAGGGGCGAGGTCGCTGGGCTTCTTGGCCCTAATGGCGCGGGTAAGACCACCACGTTTTATATGGTAGTGGGGATGTTGAGGCCCGACAAGGGAAATATAATATTCGACGGTAAGGATATTACCAGGCTCCCCATGCACAAACGTTCCAGAAACGGCATAGGATACCTTTCTCAAGAGCCGTCTGTATTCCGCGGGCTTACTGTTGAAGAAAATATAATGGCTATACTGGAGACACTGGACCTTCCCAGGAACGTGCGCAGGAGGAGGCTGGAAGAACTGTTAGGAGAGCTTAATATCAGCCATTTATCCAGGAAAAAGGCTTATATGTTGTCGGGCGGAGAACGCCGGAGGCTGGAAATAACAAGGGCGCTGGTTACGAATCCTTTATTCATACTTCTTGATGAGCCGTTCAGCGGTATAGATCCTATCGCGGTTGCGGATGCCCAGAATATTATTTCTGACCTGAAGAAAAAAGGCCTGGGTATACTTCTCACAGATCACAATGTGCGGGAAACGCTTGAAATAACAGACTATTCGTATATAATGGCAGAAGGAAAGATACTTATATCCGGCACCGCGGAACAATTAATAAATGACAAAAAGGCAAGAGAATTATATTTGGGCGAAAAGTTTAGAATGTAAATGAGGGCATAAGTTACGAAAATGTAATTTTCGTAACTTATTTGCCCGACTAAAAGAGTAAAAACATGGGATCCTCAATTAAAAAACTTAAGAACTGTAAAAAGGTTGTCGAGGTAAAGCTTCCTCCTGAAAGAGTGAAGGATGAATTTAACAAGGTCTATGAAAGCATAAAAAAAGTCGCAACTGTGCCTGGTTTCAGGCCCGGAACCGCCCCAAGGGATTTATTGGAAAAGCATTACAATAAGACTGCTAACGAGGAAGTGATAAAGAAACTGGTGCCTGAAACCTATAAGATGGTTATTGAGGAACACAAGCTCGACCCTATAGGTTACCCTGATATATCGGATTTAAAACTTGACTTGAAAGAAGGGTTTTCCTATACTGCCAGTATTGAAACGAGGCCGGAGTTTTCTATTAAAAATTACAAGGGCCTGAAGCTGAAAAAGAAAGAAGCGGAAGTTAAAGAAGAAGATGTGCGGAAGAACCTTGAGGGGCTTAGGGATGCTCACGCCGAGAGGGCGCCGAAAGAGGGGAGTGACGAAAAGGAAAAGATATTGCCAGCATTGGATGACGAGTTTGCAAAGGATCTGGGCCTTGAAAACCTTCTCAAGTTAAAAGACGCGGTACGCTCAGATATTCAGCGAAGGCTTGAACAGGAGAGCCACGCGGATTTAGAAATGCAGGTTATAAATCAACTTGTTGATAGCGTTGATTTTGAAATACCCGAGTCTCTTGTGGCCTCAGAGAAGAAAAGGTTATTAAAGGATGCCTTCAATCACATTGCCTATATACAGGCTATGCAGAAAAAACAAAATCCAGATAAAAAATTTGAACTGTCAGATAAAGAAAAAAAAGAATTAGAGGAAAATTCACAGAAACAGGCGGTCCGTCAGGTAAGGATATTTTTCATCCTTGATAAAATTGCCGTGACAGAAAATATATATGTTAAAAGCGAGGAGTTGGACAGGGAAATAGAGAATCTGGCGGCCCAGTATCGGAAAACAAAGGAAGAAATAAGAGGCTATCTGGAAAAAAATCACCTGCTGGATGAAATGGCAGTGAATATGCGCAACGCAAAAGTGATACAGTTTTTATTAAAGGAAGCGAAGATCGGTTAATATAGATTGACCGAGGTTATTTGAGGTTATAAAAACAAAGGAGGTTAGCAATGTTGGTTCCAATGGTTATTGAGCAGTCGGATAGGGGAGAACGGGCCTATGATATCTATTCCAGGCTCCTAAAGGACCGGATCATATTTATAGGTTCTGCCATAGATGATGTCGTGGCGAATCTGGTTATCGCGCAGATGCTTTTTTTACAGACAGAGGATCCAGAGAGAGATGTCAATATGTATATAAATAGCCCTGGCGGCATAGTGACCGCCGGGCTCGCGATATACGATACCATGCAGTTTATAACGCCGGATATCTGCACTTATTGCATGGGCCAGGCAACCAGTATGGGCGCTGTGCTTCTTTCAGCAGGCACTAAAGGTAAACGCCTTGCCCTGCCTAATTCCAGGGTCATGATACATCAACCCTGGGGGGGAGTGCAAGGCCAGGCGTCAGATATTAATATACAGGCAAAAGAGATTTTAAAGATACGCGATAGGATTAACGAAATACTGGCAAAGCATACAGGCCAGAAACTGGAAAAGATACAGAAGGATACTGACAGGGATTATTTCATGTCAGCTGAAGAGGCAAAAGAATACGGGGTAATAGACGAGGTAATAACAAACGCCAAGAAAGATAAAAAATAACCGCTTAACTTGACGAAAGTTGGCATGTAAGAATTGTCAAGTTAAGGTTTGAGGAGAGATATGAAGAACTATTTGCTTACACCAGGGCCGACTCCGGTGCCGCCTGAAGCGCTTGAGGCAATGGCAAGGCCTATAATACATCACAGGACACCGCAATTTCAGGCAATACTCAAAGAGGTAGAGGAGAATTTAAAGTACGTATTCCAGACTAAAAACCCGGTGCTTATATTTTGTTCAAGCGGGACAGGCGCCATGGAAGCTTCGGTGTCGAATCTGCTTGCTCCCGGCGATAAGGCAATAGTAGTAAGATGCGGGAAATTCGGGGAAAGATGGGGAGAGCTTTGCGATGCCTACGGCATAGAGTTTATACCTATAGATATTGAGTGGGGTAAGGCGGTTAAGGCCAAGGATATTAAAGATATTTTGGAAAAACAAAAGGACAAGGTAAAGGCAGTATATGTGACGCTTTGCGAAACATCAACAGGTGTATCCACGGACATAGAGACGATCGCTAAGATGATTAAACCTTATGAGGCTTTGTTAGTAGTGGACGCAATAAGCGCGCTGGGAGCTGTTCCTTTAAAGACAGATGAATGGGGGATAGATGTTGTTGTGGCAGGTTCGCAAAAAGGCTTAATGATCCCTCCGGGATTGGCCTTTGCGAGTCTTAGCGATAAGGCATGGAAAATGGTTGAAAGATCCACGCTTCCCAGATATTATTTTAATTTTAAGGCCTACAGGAAATCTATCGAAAAGGATGATACGCCGTATACGCCTGCTGTAAATCTTATCATAGGCCTGGCCGAGGCCTTAAAGATCATCAGAAAAGAAGGTATTGAAAACATGATAGAACGCCATAGAAAACACAGTAAAGCAGTAAGAGACGCGGTCAAGGCGCTGGGCATGGAACTTTACGCGCCAGATGACTATTCAGAGGCTGTTACTGCCGTGAATGTGCCTCAAGGGGTCGATGGCGGAAAGCTTGTAAAGACCATGCGTGACAAATACGGGGTAACCATAACAGGGGGGCAGTCTCAGTTAAAAGGCAAGATATTCAGGATAGCCACAATGGGTTACATAACAGCGGATGATCTGAAAAAATGTTTCCAGACAATGGAAATGGTTCTTTCGGAATTAGGGTACAAGTTTGAAAAAGGAGCGGGGGTAAGAGCGCTTGAGAAAGCGTTATAAGAGAACAGATAGCTTGATTCAGAAGACAGAAGTCAGAAGACAGAGGACAGAAAAGTCTGACATCTGTCCTCTGTCTTCTTAACATTATAGAAGGAGAATAATATGTTTAAAATCCTTATCAGTGATTCTTTGTCAGAAGAAGGCATTGAGATATTAAAGAAGGTAAAGGAATTTCAGGTGGATGTTAAGCTAAAACTTTCACCTGAGGAGCTGAAAAATATTATAAAAGACTATGACTGTCTTTTGGTCAGAAGCGGTACAAAGGTGACAAAGGATATCATTGAGTCGGCCGATAAGATGAAGGTCATAGGCCGCGCTGGTGTCGGCCTTGATAATGTTGACCTTGAGGCGGCTTCAAAGAGAGGCATTATTGTCATGAATACTCCCGGAGGCAACACTATTTCCACCGCGGAGCATGCCATGTCTTTGATTTTGTCTCTCTCAAGGAATATCCCCGAGGCAGACGCGTCCACAAAGAGGGGCGAGTGGGAAAGAAAGAAATTTATGGGTGTTGAATTATACGGCAAGACGCTTGGGATCATAGGCCTTGGCAGGATCGGGAGCGAGGTTGCCAGACGCGCAGGCGCCTTTGGCATGAAGATTATAGCATATGACCCTTTTCTTTCTTTGGATAAGGCAAAGGAATTGGGGGTAGAGTCTGTTGAATTAAGCGATATATTTAAGCGGTCAGACTACATCACTGTGCATACGCCAATGACAGACGAGACAAAACATATTATTGATAAAAAGGCAATAGAACGCATGAAAAAAGGCGTGCGCATAATAAACTGCGCCAGGGGCGGCATAGTAGATGAGGCCGCGCTTATTGACGGCATAAAAAGCGGCAGGGTGGCAGGAGCGGCCTTAGATGTTTATGAAAAAGAGCCTCCTTTTAAAGATAGCCTGCTTTTGAAATGTGAGAATATAATCCTTACCCCGCATCTCGGGGCATCTACTGAAGAGGCGCAGGTCAATGTGGCGATTGATATAGCCAATAGCGCGAGAGACGCGCTATTGGGCTGTGGCATAAGGAATGCTGTAAATGTTCCTTGTATTGATTTGGAATTATATCAGATACTGCAGCCATACGTGGCGATAAGCGAGAAGATGGGTTCCATGGCAGCCCAGATCATAGAAGGAAGGATCAAACAGATAGAGATAAAGTATTCCGGCGATATAGCTAAATACGCCTCGTCTCCACTGACGGTCGCGGTTGTAAAAGGCGCATTAACGCCAGTATTGCAGGAAACTGTAAATTATGTAAATTCACTTATAGTGGCAAAAGAAAGAGGGATAAAAGTAGAAGAGTCCAAGTCAAGCCATTTAGAGGAATATGCTAATCTTATCACTGTTACTATAAAAACAGACAAAGGGTCTATATCTATCGAAGGGACCTTGTTTACAAAAACTGACGCGAGGATTGTTAAGGTCGGGCAATTCCATGTGGACGCGATACCGGAAGGATATATGCTCGTGGCCCACAATATAGACGTGCCTGGTATAATAGGCAGGATAGGGACTATCCTCGGGAACAATAAAATAAATATAGCGGCAATGACTTTCGGCCGCGAGAAACCAGGCGGCAAGACCCTGTCTGTCCTAAATGTGGATAGCGCGGTGCCGGAAAAGGTGCTGGAGGAGATAAGGAAAGAAAAGAATATATTGGATGCGAAGCTGATCAAGCTATAAGCTGTAAGCCGTAAGCTGTAAGAAGGAGTTTTTTAAATCAGATTTTTCTTATAGCTTAAAGCTTATAGCTTAAACAGGAGTCTTTTATGAAAAAGAATAAGATTTATATTATCGACGTAACAAACAGGGACGGTGTTCAGACCTCGAGACTTGGCCTTGCCAAGCTCCAGAAGACCATGATCAATATAATGCTCAATGATATGGGGATCTTTGGCAGTGAGTTTGGCTTTCCCGTAACGCGTCATGAGACAAATTATCTAAATGCCAACCTGGAACTCGCGCGCAAGGGATTCTTGAAACCTATTGTGTTGAGCGGCTGGGTCAGGGCCATCAAAGAAGACGTAAAAAAGGCCATTGAAATGACAGATGTGGAAAACCTCAATCTTTCTATTTCTACGTCCGAACAGATGACGCGCGGAAAATTCCAGGGCCGCAAGACCAGGGACGATATATTGCATACCATGACAGAGGCGCTGGATTACGCGAGGAAGAAAAAGTTGAAGATAGTGGGCGTGAACGCCGAAGATGCCTCCAGGACAGACATGCCGTTTCTCTTGAAATTCGCAAAAGCGGCAAAGGACCATGGCGCTGACAGAATAAGGTATTGTGATACGCTTGGATACGACGACCCTTTTACTATTTATAAAAGAATAAGGATGCTCGCAAGCGAGATGAAGCTTCCCATAGAGCTTCACTGTCATAATGATCTGGGTATGGTGACTGCCTGTTCTGTTGCAGGGGCCAAAGCAGCTATTGACTCAGGATGCGACGCGTATATTAATACAACGCTGAATGGCATGGGAGAAAGGGCTGGCAATGCTGACCTTGTATCTGTGATACTGGCTATTAAGTATTCAAGCGGCATGAAGGATAAATACCATCTTGATGAGAGGGTCAAACTGGACCATGCATGGAAAATAGCAAAATACGCCTCGTATGCCTTTCGTGTGCCAATACCTATTAATCAGCCTGGAGTCGGGGCTAATGCCTTTGCGCATGAATCAGGCATTCACGCGGACGGCGCCTTAAAAGACAGGCGCAATTATGAGCTGTATGATTTTGAGGGACTCGGAAGAGGCGAGCCGGATATCATTGAAACAGGCAGGCAGATCACTGCCGGAGAATACAGCGGCATAAAGGGTTTCAGGAACGTATACGAGAAGCTAGAGATTAAGTTTAAAGATGAGAAGGAAGCGGCGAAGATACTCGAGTTTGTAAGGTATGCTAATGTGCACACGCAGCAGCCACTCACTCACAATGAGCTTAGATTCATAGCTACATACCCTGACATAGCCAAGAAGATTTTTACGATGAACCCGTAGCCGCAGAACTTGCTCTGCTACAGGGCAAAGTAAACTTTGCAGCTACATTTTTTAACAAGAAGAGGAGATATTCTGTGTCTTGTACAATAGTGGTAGGAGCGCAGTGGGGCGATGAGGGAAAAGGGAAGATAATTGATATACTCTCCAGTGATGCCGATATTATCGTCAGATACCAGGGCGGCAATAATGCGGGCCATACAGTAGTTATCGGAGATAAAGAGTTTATATTGCATCTTATCCCGTCAGGCATCCTGCATAAAGGCAAGGTGTGTATTATAGGAAACGGTGTGGTTATTGATCCGGAAGCCCTCCTAAAAGAGATCTCCATGCTTAGGGAAAAAGGCATAGAGGTGGACGGCAATCTCCTGATAAGCGAAACAGCCCATGTGATATTCCCTTATCATAAAATAATAGATAAAAAACGGGGCACGCAGATCGGTACAACCGGGCGCGGCATAGGCCCCTGCTATGTTGACAAGATGGCGCGCTGCGGCATACGCATGGCCGATCTGGTAAATAAGGATTTATTGAAAAATAAACTAAAGGCCAATTTAGAGGGCTCGGCAGAATTTGATTTCGATGAGATTTACAGGACATATCTGGATTACGGAAAGAAGACGCGAAAATACCTTATTAACGCGTCTTTAGTCCTCAACAAGGCAATTTCAAAGAAAAAGCGCATCTTGTTTGAGGGCGCGCAGGGGACACTGCTGGACATAGATCACGGTACTTACCCGTATGTTACTTCATCTAACGCTACCGCAGGCGGCGCTCTTACCGGCACAGGGGTAGGCCCTACAAAGATAGACAAGGTCATAGGGGTTGTGAAGGCGTATACCACTCGGGTCGGAGAAGGCCCTTTCCCCACAGAATTTAAAAAAGATCTTATGGAAAAGATAAGAAATAAGGGCAGAGAGTTCGGGGCAACGACTGGAAGGCCCAGGAGATGTGGATGGTTTGATGCCGTTATAGTCAAGCACGCTGTAAATGTAAACGGGCTGAGCGAGATAGTGGTGACAAAACTTGATGTGCTTGACGAGATGGAAAAGATAAAGATATGCACGGCGTATGAATATAAAGGTAAGATCTACAGGGATTTTCCCGCGGATTTGGATATATTGATAAATTGCGTGCCGGTTTATGAGGAACATAAAGGCTGGATGCGGGATACGACAGCGGTCAGGAGTTTTAAGGAACTCCCAAAGGCCGCAAAGGTTTATCTGGAGCGAATGTCAATGCTTCTGGGCGTGAAGATAGGAATGGTTTCAGTAGGGTCTAAGCGTAAGCAGGCGTTTCAAGTGAGGACATGAGTAGCTTTCAGCTTTCAGCCGTCAGCCTTCAGCAGCTGATAGCTGATAGTTGATAGTTGGAAAGGAGACTGAATGTTATTTCTTGCACCTGTGGGCTCAGTATTAGCGATAATATTTTCGATTTTTCTTATCCGGAAAATAATGCGGCAGGATGAAGGCACTAGCGAGATGAGAGAGATAGCGGAATGGGTAAGGGAAGGCTCATATGCCTATATAAAAAGGCAATATTTAATAGTAGGGATTTTTTTCGCAGTTGTATTTTTAGTCCTTTTTTTGTTATATCTTAGAGGTTATCTTATAGTATTTGTGCCGTTTGCCTTTTTGACCGGAGGATTTTTTTCCGGGCTGTGCGGTTTTATAGGTATGAGTGTCGCGACCCGTTCCAGCTCAAGGACAGCAAGCGCGGCAAGGACCAGTCTGAACAGGGCGCTGCAAGTGGCGTTTTCCAGCGGCGCGGTAATGGGCCTTATGGTTGTGGGCCTCGGGCTTCTTGATCTGAGCGCATGGTATTATTTCCTGAATTGGTATTACCGCGGGCTTGAAGAGGCTGTCAGGATACAGAACATAACCTCTACCATGTTGAATTTCGGGATGGGCGCAAGCTCTATGGCGCTTTTCGCGAGGGTAGGTGGAGGAATATTTACAAAAGCCGCTGACGTGGGGGCTGACCTGGTCGGAAAAGTAGAAGCGGGTATTCCTGAGGACGACCCCAGGAACCCGGCTGTTATTGCGGATAATGTTGGTGATAATGTTGGTGATGTCGCTGGTATGGGCGCTGATTTGTACGAATCATATGTAGGGTCGATTGTAGCCACTATGGCATTGGGCGCCGCGGCCTTTGCCAGATACGGCAAAAGCCTGGACAGCATTACCATACCTATGGTAATGGCGGCCGTGGGAGTCGTGGCCAGTGTCATAGGAACCCTTTTTGTGAAATCAGGGGAAAAGGCTGATCAGCATGACCTTCTCAAGGCCCTTAGAAAAGGTATATTCGTAAGCGCGATTCTTATAGCTGTGGCATCATATTTTGTCATCAGAATGGTTCTTGGCCTTGATTTTATAGGTGTTTACTGGGCTGTTATTTCAGGCTTGGCGGCAGGTATTATAATGGGGCTTTCTACAGAATACTTTACTTCAGATAAATATGGCCCGACGCGCGCAGTGGCGCGCGCTTCAGCTACAGGGCCAGCTACTGTTATTATAAGCGGATTATCAGTTGGCATGCTTTCTACCGTAGTGCCTGTGGTAGTGGTAGCTATGGCGATTCTTTCAAGTTTTTATTTTTCAGGCGGAGCCAGAGATTTAAATCTCGGACTTTATGGTGTGGGCATAGCCGCTGTAGGCATGTTAAGCACTTTGGGTATTACACTTGCCACAGACGCATATGGCCCTGTCGCGGATAATGCTGGCGGCAATGCCGAGATGTCACATCAGCCTCCGGAGGTAAGACAGCGGACAGACGCGCTTGACTCTCTGGGAAATACTACTGCCGCGACAGGTAAAGGATTCGCAATAGGTTCAGCCGCGCTTTCTGCCCTGGCCTTAATAGCCGCGTACAGGGATCAAATACATCTATTAGGTAAGTCGCTGAACACGGATTTAATGAACCCAAGGCTTTTGGCAGGTCTTTTTATAGGCGGTATGCTCCCATTTGCTTTTTGTTCTCTTACCATGAGCGCTGTGGGACGGGCGGCTTCAGGGATTGTCATTGAGGTAAGAAGGCAGTTCAGGGAAATAAAAGGATTGATGGAAGGAAGAGAAAAACCAGACTACGCGAGTTGTGTCAGTATAGCTACGAGAAGTGCTCAGAAAGAAATGGTGCTGCCATCGCTCTTGGCCATACTCGCGCCCATTATCGTGGGGCTTTTACTTGGCATAGAGGCAGAGGTGGGCCTTTTAGTAGGCGCGCTTGTTACAGGTTTTGTGCTGGCAATTATGATGGCCAATGCAGGCGGCGCGTGGGACAACGCAAAGAAATACATCGAGGCAGGGCATGAGAACGGCAAAGGCTCCCCTAATCATAAAGCCGCAGTTGTGGGAGATACTGTAGGAGACCCGTTCAAGGATACATCAGGACCATCTCTCAATATATTGATAAAACTGATGTCTATGGTGTCAATTGTATTCGCATCGTTTATTATAAGAAATACACTGTTTAAATAACCCCTCGGGGAGTTTTTTCTTTGTAGAAGGATCTCCATAGATCCTTCGGCCTATCGGCCTCAGGATCAATGAAAATCTGTCTGTGCCAGATTTTCATTGACTTTATAGCCCGGTAGTATTATATTAAATAAAAAAGAGGAGGTCTGGTATGATGCCCAAGAAAATATTATTTTATATGGTTTTAGGCGTGACATTGCTTAGCTTTACATTTTCCGGGTGTTCGATAAAATTCCAAAAGGGAAGACGCAGTGACATGGAAAGGATAAATTTACTCGAGAGCGAGACCGATGCGCTGAATGCTAAACTGGCCAAGCTGCAGCTGGAAAAAGATAATGAGATATCAGAACTCGCGAAGACTAAGAAGCTGCTGGAAGGTAAGCTCTCAAAGGAAATTGGCGACAAAGATGTAAGGCTTGAGATGGCTGAAAAGGGCCTTGCGATTATATTCCTGGCTGAGGTGCTTTTTGATTCAGGTAAGGCCGAGATTAAAAAAGAGGCATTTGGGATTTTGGATAAGGTCATAACGGTACTCAAAGAAAATATCGGAGACAGGGATATCGGCATAGAGGGCCATACAGATAACGAGCCGATAAAGTATTCCGGATGGAAGTCGAATTGGGAACTTTCTACGGCCAGGGCCATAAGTGTCCTTCATTATATGGTTGACGACAAAGGCATCAGCCCCAAGAGGGTCTCTGCTACAGGCTATGGCGAGTACAGACCTGTTACCTCAAACGATAATCCTGAAGGCCGCAGGCAGAACAGGCGCGTTGAGATAGTAGTGCTGCCTAAAGACATAGCCAAGATTCAGGCTGACATGGATAAATTAGTTGAGAAAAAGATGGAGATACAGAGAAAGCTGAATAAGTACAAGAAGTAAATTCGCGCCTTCATGGAAGCGAAATAAAACGCTCATTTAAGGAGGGGAATATGGACAAGACAAAAGTTTCTTTGATAATTGCTCCTGTGGTTGTAAGCATCATATGCATAATTCTTGCGGTAAACGTGACCATTGCCAAGTCACAGATGAATATAGAAAAGGCAAAAGCAGTAGGCTTGAATAACAGAGTCCAGGAACTTGGTTTGAAGTTATCGGATGCTAATATGCGTGCGAGATTAGCGCAGGACCTGCAAATCGCCCTGAACGCCGCAAAGCAGGAAGCCGCAGCCGCAAAGCAGGAAGTCGAAACTGTAAGGCAGCAAATAACGGCATTGAATTCCGAGAACTCTGATTTAAAGGCCAGGCTTTCCACAGCGATGGAAGCCCTTAGGACACCTGTTGTTGCCGCTCCAGCTCCTGCTGTTACGACAGAAACACCAGTGTCTCCTGCTGAATAGATAAATTTTTGTATGGAATTACATAGAAACGCGAATGTTAGTTCTGTAACCAGGCGCATTCGCGTTTTTTGTTACATGAATTTCAGAAAATGACAGAGCGCCGCAAACCGCACAAGACTGATTTTTCTTAATTATGAATACACAGCAAGTACCTACCCATATTGCCATAATAATGGATGGAAATGGGCGCTGGGCCAGAAAAAGAGGGCTTCCCAGGATAATAGGCCATAAGGTAGGTGTTGACTCTGTAAGGAGTATTGTAAAGGCCTGTATAAAATTTGAGGTGAAATATCTTACCCTCTACGCATTTTCTACTGAGAATTGGCTGCGGCCCAAGAAAGAGATCAAAGGGCTTTTTGGATTATTGAAAAATTTTTTAAATAAAGAGAGCAAACTTTTTCACGATAACAAGATCAGGTTAAGGATAATCGGGGCAAGAGATAAATTAGATGCCACGCTCAGGAAAAAGATAGAAGATGCAGAGAAAGACACAGCCAAGTACAACATATTAAATCTTAATATAGCTTTGAGTTACGGTTCAAGGCAGGAGATAGTGAATGCCGCGCGTTTATTGTCAGAAGAAGTAAAAAGGGGCAGGATAGAATCGGCCATGATAGACGATAAACTTTTTTCAAAATATCTCTACACAAAAGATTTTCCCGACCCTGATCTTTTGATACGCACAAGCGGAGAGATGCGGGTTTCAAATTTTCTATTGTGGCAGATATCTTACGCGGAGATCTATGTAACAGCTAAGTTCTGGCCGGACTTTAGGGAGGCGGACTTAAAAAAGGCCATAGAGGAATACAGTAATAGAGAGAGAAGGTTTGGTAGATAATCTATTGCCGGGATTCGGCCTCGGCAAGATGCGTACGGCTATATGCTTAAACGAACAATTACATCTATAATCTTAATCCTGATCGTTATAATCGCCATCTTCCTATTGCCTATATGGGCCTTTGCTATAGTGGCCTCGGTATTTATAGGCTTAGGCCTCTATGAATTCTTCAAATTAAACTCGAAAAATAAGTTTCCCCCCAGCTTTATATTGCTAGGTATATTATTTGGCGCGATTCTGCCGTATATCACTTATTCTTACAGGCCCGCAGGCGGCCTATGGGAGGCATTATTTTTCATAATCATGCTTATAGTACTTTTCATAATACAATTTACAAGAAAGGAAAACCAAAACGCGATAACGCTTATTGCGCTTACATTATTCGGGATTTTTTATATAGGATGGTTTTTTACATTTCTTGTTAAGATAAGGCTTATGGAAGACGGCCATAAGTTAGTGGCCTTTCTTTTGCTGGTAACAAAGGCCGGAGACATGGGTGCTTATTTAATAGGTTCGAAATTTGGCAGGCACAAACTGATTTCAAGGATAAGCCCCAATAAATCCGTAGAAGGGGCCCTTGGCGGATTCTTGTTCAGTTTATTTTTAGCCGCTGTGAGCTGGTTCTATTTAGATTGGTTGTCTTTCGGCGTTATCTTCGCGGGAGGCGTATTAATAGGTATCTTTGCCCAGCTGGGTGACCTTGCCGAGAGCCTTGTCAAGCGTGATTATCAGGTGAAGGATTCAAGCCCGTTTCTGCCAGGTCTTGGAGGTACGCTGGATGTGATTGACAGCATACTTTTCACAGCGCCAATTTTTTATATCTATCTAACAATTCTAAGTTAACCTATCCGACCGCGCGGGTCGGCCTGCGCGGGGTCTGATAGGCAGCGATAAAAGTTTCCAAGGCATATGCAAAGAATAGCTATACTAGGTTCAACAGGGTCAATAGGCATAAGCGCGCTTAATGTTATTTCCGGCCTAAAAGACGAATTTTCTGTCGCGGCACTTTCCACTAATTACAATATAAGCCTACTGTCCCAGCAAGTAAAGATATTCAAGCCTCAGGCAGTATGTATAGCGGATAAGGACAAGGCAGTTGAGTTTAAAAGAGGCTTTAGGCGCGGGAAGTTGAAGGTATACGCGGGAGAAGAGGGCCTGTGTTCAATGCTGAAGGATGTCGGCATCGATACGCTTTTAGTTGGCATAGTAGGCTCATCCGCGCTTATGCCTGTATTGACAGGCCTGGATTGCGTGAAAAGAATTGCCCTTGCCAATAAAGAGGCGCTTGTAATGGCAGGCGATATCATTATGGAGAAGGCGAGGAGGAAAAATGTAAGAATAGTACCCGTAGATAGCGAGCATAGCGCTGTGTTTCAGTGTCTAGAGGCCGGGCGTAAGTCAGAGATAAAAAATATCTATTTAACAGGTTCTGGCGGCCCGTTTTTAAATGTTCCTGAGAAAGATTTCAAAAACATAACTCCGCAACAGGCGATAAATCATCCAAGATGGAAGATGGGCAAAAAGATTTCTGTGGACTCCGCTACTATGATGAATAAGGGCCTGGAGATTATTGAGGCGCACCATCTTTTTAATGTAGCAATAGATAATATTAGAGTCTTGATCCATCCAGAAGCCATAGTTCATTCGATGGTAGAATTCAGAGACGGCGCTATGCTTGCGCAGCTTGGCGTGTGTGATATGAGGATGCCGATTCAATACGCGCTTACTTATCCTTTGCGAGTGCCATCTCCGGTAAAAGAGGTCGAGTTTTCTATATCCAGGGCATTGAATTTCCAGGTGCCGGACTTTGGTAAATTTCCGTGCTTAGATATCGCGTATGAAGCGGCAAAGAAGGAAAAGGCATACCCATGCGTTTTAAATGCCTCAAATGAAGTTGCTGTTGACGCATTTTTGAAAGGCAAAATAAGATTTACGGACATCCCAAAGGTGATAGAAAAAGTTTTAGGCCTGCACAAGGGAGTGAATAGGCCTAAATTAGACGAGATCCTGAAAATTGACAAATGGGCCAGAATAAGAACAAAGGAGATATTAAATGTTGTCGGTAATTAGTTTTGTGGCTGTTCTTAGCGTTTTGGTGATAATACACGAGTTCGGGCACTTTATTACTGCTAAAAAGATTGGGGTGCGCGTTGAAAAATTTTCAATAGGTTTTGGGCCGGAGATATTCGGAATTACAAAAGGCGGTACGAGATACCTTGTATCTCTTGTTCCTTTGGGCGGCTATGTGAAGCTTGCGGGAGAAACCACAGAAGAAGGGATAAAGGGCGAAAAGTGGGAGTACCTGTCCAGGAGCGTAGGGGAAAGATCAAAGATTATATTCGCGGGCCCTTTGCTGAATTATATCCTTGCTTTTCTTATTTTCTCTTTTGTGTTTATAGTAGGTTATCCGACACTGACTACCAAAGTCGGAAAGGTATTGTCTGATTATCCTGGCCAGGCGGCAGGCCTAAAGGAAGGAGATAAGATATTAAAGATAAACGGCAGGGATGTAAGATACTGGGAAGAGATCACCTCTCTAGTGCATGCTAATAAAAACCCTGAAATAAAACTCCTCATTGACAGGGAAGGTAGACTAATGGATCTAACAGTAGAATCTAATCCAAAAGAGATCAAAACTATTTTTGGGACAAAGAAAAAGGTCAATCTTATAGGCATTATGCCTACGGAGGACGTTATATATGTAAGATACGGCCTGCCGGAATCCATATACATGGGGTTTAAAAAATTGTTGACTCTTACCTATGTAACTTACAGGGCATTGTGGGCTAGTGTTACAGGAGTCATTCCTTTCAGAGAGTCGGTTACAGGCCCAATAGGGATATTTTATATTACAGGCCAGGCCGCGCGCTTGGGCTTTGTGTATCTATTGCATCTAATGGGTGTTTTGAGCGCGTCACTCGCTATATTTAATCTCCTGCCTATCCCTGTCCTGGATGGGGGGCATATCTTATTTCTCGCGATAGAGAAAATAAGAAAAAGGCCCCTTTCATTTAAATTACAGGACAATATAACGCAGACAGGGATTATTCTTCTGATAGGACTTATGATATTTGTTTTTTATAACGATTTCATGCGGTTTGGAATTTTTGAAAAGATTATGGGGCTCTTTCGATAATATGACTAAACAGATTAAAGTTGGGAAAGTGAAGATCGGGGGCGGGGCCCCTATTACTGTCCAGTCAATGACAAAGACTGACACAAGGGACATACGAGCTACAGTAAGGCAGATCAAAGAACTTGAGGCCGCAGGATGCGAGTTGGTTCGGGTTGCTGTGAAAGATTTTCAAGCGGCAACGGCGATAAAAAAAATAAAGAGAAAGATAAAAATACCTCTTATCGCTGACATACATTTTGACTACCGCCTTGCCATTGCCGCAATCGAAAATGGGGCTGATAAAATAAGACTAAATCCGGGAAATATACATAAAGAAGAACAGATTATCGAGGTGATAAGGCTGGCTAAAAAGAAAAAGGTGCCTATCAGGGTGGGCCTGAATTCAGGTTCTGTAATAAAAATCCCCTCATCCTATCCTCTTCTCAAGGGGAGGGGGATTAGAGTGGGAGGTAATGATTTGGTCAGGGAGGCATTAGATTACATAAAGGTCTTGGAGAAGGCAAGATTTTACGATATAATAGTTTCATTAAAGACGTCTAGCGTCCTGACAACGATTGAGGCATACAGGGAATTTTCAAAGGTGTCCAGGTATCCTCTGCATCTGGGCGTTACAGCAGCAGGGCCTGTCGCGTCAGGATTGGTAAAATCTTCTTTAGGCATAGGCATCTTGCTTAGGGAAGGCATTGGCGATACTATCAGGGTTTCCCTGACAGGCCATCCTTGCGAGGAGGTAATCGCGGCTAAGAATATACTTCAGGCGCTTGAGCTGAGAAAATTTGGGCCTGAGATCATATCATGTCCGACCTGCGGTCGCTGCCAGGTAGACTTGCAGGGTATAGTGAAAAAAATAGCCTTCAGCCTTCAGTCTTCAGTCTTCAGCCAGAAGGCGCTTAAAATTGCAATAATGGGTTGTGAGGTCAATGGACCAGGCGAGGCAAAAGAAGCAGATATAGGCATTGCTTTTGGAAAAGGCGCAGGGGTGTTATTTAAGAAGGGAAAAATTATAAGGCGTGTTAAGGAGAAAGACGCCATAAAAGCCCTTTTTGACAATCTTTAACTTGACGAAACTTACAATGTAAGAATCATCAAGTTAGCAATTTATATGAAATGGACGCAGTATTTTATCCCAACCTTAAAAGAAGTACCTAGCGAGGCAGAGGCAGTAAGCCATCGTCTTATGATACGCTCGGGCCTGATCAGAAAACTCGCGTCAGGGACCTATACTTACCTGCCGCTTGGCCTAAGGATATTAAAAAAGGTCGAGGCTATAATACGTGAGGAGATGGATAAAAAGGGCGCGATTGAACTATATTTACCGTCTCTTCAGCCTGTGGAATTATGGCATGAATCAGGAAGGTATAAAGATCTAGGCGAGGATTTAATCAAATTTAAGGACAGGCATAACAGGATAATGGTATTTGGCCCGACACATGAAGAAGTTATTACAGATTTAATTCGAAGCCATATCCGTTCTTACCGTCAGCTCCCAATCACTTTATACCAAATCCAGACCAAATTCAGGGATGAGGCGCGGCCAAGGTTTGGCGTCATACGCAGCCGTGAGTTTATAATGAAAGACGCATACAGCTTTGACAGGGATAACTCAGGCCTTGATATAAGCTACAAGAAAATGTACGAAGCTTATGAGGCTATTTTTAAAAGGTGCGGTTTAGATGCCATACCAGTTGAGGCAGACTCAGGCGTAATGGGAGGAGATGTTTCGCATGAATTTATGGTGCTTTCAGAGAGCGGAGAGGACCTTTTGGCGCACTGCCTTTCGTGTGGATATGCGGCGAGCATGACAGTAGCCGAATGTCGCATAGCATCCTTCGACATTGCTCAGGACAGGCAAAGCGCAAAGCGTATAGAAGAGGAGAAAAAACTAGAAGAGGTAGATACGCCAGGCGTGTCAACTATTGATAAGGTAGGCGCTCTTCTTGAGGTAAAACCTGAACAGATGGTAAAAACTCTTATCTATCTCGCGGATAATGAGCCTGTAGCTATATTGGTGAGAGGCGACCATGAGGCCAATGAGACCAAGATTAAAAAATATATAAAATGCGCAATATTAGAGATGGCAGGAGAGGACATTATCAAAAAGGTTACCGGAGGGCCATTAGGTTTTTCAGGTCCTGTCGGGATTAAGGACCTAAGGATTATAGCTGATAGCGGCATCAAAGAAATGGTTAATTTTGTTACAGGCGCTAACAAAAAAGATAAACATTTCATCAATGTAAACATTGGCAGGGATTTTAATATAAAAGAATGGTCAGATTTAAGGATGGTTACTCAAGGCGACCTGTGCCCTAAATGTGGCGGAAATATCAAAATAGAACATGCCATAGAGATGGGGCATGTATTTAAATTAGGACTAAAATATTCAAAGGCCATGAAGGCGGAATTTCTCGATGAAGATGGTAAACTTAAACCGTATGTGATGGGCTGTTATGGCATTGGCGTAAACAGGATCATTGCGGCCAGCATAGAACTTCATAATGATGAGAAAGGTATTAAATGGCCCTCGTCAATAGCCCCGTTTCAGGTTATTATAGTACCTATAAACTACAATAAGGATAATGTCCGCAAAACAGCTGATAAGGTATATAATGATTTGCTGAATAAGGGGATAGAGGTTTTACTTGACGACAGAGATGAAAGCGCTGGGGTCAAGTTTAATGATGCCGAATTAATCGGTATCCCGGTTATTATAATAATAGGGGAAAAGGCCCTCAAAAAGGGCGTACTCGAAGTAAAACATAGATACACAGGCAAGATCTTTGAGTTAAAGTTAGAAGCTATAGAAAAACATCTATCTACTGCGTTAGATCCTGAACATAATTAGAATACCTGCCCTAAAGCATGGAACTGTTCGTATTGAGACCATGCTTAACTTGATATAATAGGAAATTCCTTTTTTAAGGTGATTACACAGATTTAAGTCGTTGTAGGGGCGTCATTTATGGCGCCCGTTGATGCGGGTCGGATGAATCCGACCCCTACAAAGTTCGCCCGAAGGGCGTTAAATTTACAATTCTTACAATGCAAGTTTCGTCAAGTTAAGAGCGCAGCGTAACTGTTTAAATAATATTACACCACAGGACATTTTTTTCTTGATAGCATAGGAAATTATATAAACCTAATTTATGCTCAATTTGACCCTTCGACGCGGCCTTCGGCCTTGCTCAGGGTCTACGGAAAATCGCTCAAAGTTACACCAAAGGCGATTTTCCTTGACAGTCTTCTATAATATGTAGTATAGTAGAATTACTCTTATGAAAGGGAGGTGTTTAGTTATCTTAGTGGGTGTAGTTTACCCACTTTTTTATTTTAATGAATAGGTAACTTATGATAGAAAAGATCAGAGAGATTATAGAGCCTATTATAATTCAGGAAGGCGCGGAATTAGTAGAGATTGTCTATAGACGTGAATCTGGCAGGCAGGTCTTGAGGTTTATGGTAGATAAGGAAAGGGGTATAGAGCTTTCCGAATGTGTTAAATTGAATGAAAAGATAGGCCAGGCGCTCGATGAAAGCGATATAATTACAGAAAATTATATTTTAGAAGTTAATTCACCGGGAATAGACAGGCTGTTTAAGACAAAAAAGGATTATATTCGGGCGTCAGGGAGAATAGTGAGGGTGACTTTGAGCGAGGCTATATTAGATAAAAAAGAATATATTGGCCGACTGGAAGATATCATGGAAGACTCGATCAAGGTGGATGCCGGGAAAAAAGGAATAATCGAGATTCCATTTTCAAACATAAGAAGGGCAAGGCAAGAAGTAAAGTTTTAAAGGCAAAGTCCTTTACGACAACATATGTAGGGCACACTTTAGTGTGCCAAAAGGAGCATGGCAATGAATCAGGAATTGTTATTAATTTTGGACAGCATCGAACGGGACAAGGGTGTAAAAAAAGAACTTCTTATAAAGGCCATAGAGTCTGCGCTTATGAGCGCTGCGCGCAAAAAGTTAGGTAAACATATAACTGATATTAAGGTCGAGTTTGACAAAGAGACAGGGGAATTCAAAGTATTTGGGCCTGATGGCGATGAACTTTCAGAAGGCTTTGGCAGGATTTCAGCACAGACCGCGAAGCAAGTTATCATTCAAAAGATAAGAGAGGCGGAAAGGGATGTTGTGTTTGATGAATATCAGCGCAAGATCAACGATATTACCTCCGGCAGCGTGCACAGGTTTGAAAAAGGGATGATTATTGTTGACCTTGGAAGGGCTGAGGGTGTTCTCCCAAGGAGAGAGCTTCCTGGTAACGAGCAATACAGGCAGGGGGACAGAATCAAGGCCCTTATCCTTGATGTGAAGAAAACACCCAAGGGCCCTGAGATATTGCTTTCAAGGACAAACCCTGGTCTCGTGAAGAGATTCTTTGAGCTTGAGGTGCCTGAAATATACGAGGGCATTGTGGATATTAAATCTGTTTCAAGAGAGGCAGGAGATCGCTCCAAGATAGCTGTATATTCAAAGGACGATAAAGTTGATCCTGTTGGGGCATGTGTTGGCATGAGAGGTCAAAGGGTAAAAAATATCGTGAGGGAATTGGGGGGAGAGAGAATAGATATTATACGCTGGAGCGTCAACACCGGAGAATTTATTTCATCCAGTCTTAGTCCTGCCGAGATCTCCAGCGTGAAGCTGAATGAGGCAGAAAAAAGGGCTGAGGTGATTGTGGCAGACGACCAGCTTTCGCTGGCCATAGGCAAGAAAGGCCAGAACGTAAGATTGGCGGCAAAACTGACAGGATGGAATATAGATATAAGGAGTAAATCAGAGATAGAAAAGCTGAGAGATATTACAGTAAGTGAAATTGACGGCGTAGGGCCAAAAACAGAAAAGGCTCTTATAAAGGCCGGCTTTAAAACCGTAGGAGATATCTCAAAAGCAAACATAAAGGAACTCACAGGAATAGACGGCATTGGTAAAAAAACAGCAGAAAAGATATTTAAGTCCGCAAAGGCATTGATGGAAAAAAAGGTTCACGAGGTTAGAGATAAGAAAAACAAGGAAAGAAAAGAAGAAAATGAGAGAATAGAGAAAAAAGAGGGAGATGTTAAAGAATGAGCATGAGAGTACACCAGCTGGCAAAAGAAATAGGACTTACGAGCAAAGAACTCATAGAAAAACTGCATGCGCTCAAAATAGAAGTCAAGGGGCATATGAGCTCCCTGGACAAGGAGACAGCTACTCTTGTCAAAGAAGGGCTTAGTAGATCTAAGATCGCTAAAGATAAAAAGAAGCAAGAGTTAAAGCCAAAGGAAAAGACCACAGAACAACCAAAAGCCGAGGTTACAGAAAAAATAAAAACTGCGGCAGAAGAAGAAAAAGAGAGTTTGAAATTATTAAAAATAAACCTGCCTATTACTGTAAAAGATCTTGCTGTAAAATTTCAGATAAAACCTAATGAACTAATAAAAAGGCTTTTATTCAAAAAAATCCTTGCCAATATAAATCAGTCGTTGGATGCGGAGGTGGCAGGTAATGTTGCGGAAGAATTTGGTTATAAAATAGAACAGCTTCCAACACAGGAAGAGGAGCTTCTGGCGGAGTGCGAAGAAGAAGATCTTGCTAAACTAAGGCCGAGAGCTCCGATAGTGACCTTAATGGGCCATGTGGATCACGGCAAGACGTCACTCTTGGACATGATACGTAAGACCAAAGTGGTTGATAAGGAAGCGGGAGGCATTACTCAGCATATCGGAGCGTATGAGGTCTCTCTCCCAAAAGGAAGGGTCACATTTCTGGATACGCCGGGTCATGCCGCGTTTACTGCTATGCGCGCAAGGGGCGCCAATGTTACGGATATAGTTATACTAGTAGTAGCTGCTGATGATGGCGTTATGCCTCAGACCATAGAGGCCATTGATCACGCAAGGGCAGCCGAGGTGCCTATAGTCGTGGCTATAAATAAAATTGACAGGCAGAATATCAATATAGACAGGCTGAAAAAACAGCTTTCCGAGATCGACCTTACACCAGAGGATTGGGGCGGAAAAACAATTACGGTGGGCGTATCTGCTAAAACTGGCCAGGGCATAGACGCGCTCTTGGAAATGCTTATTTTAGAATCAGAGATGCTGGAACTGAAAGCAAATCCTGACCAGCCTGCGTCTGGCGTGGTGGTAGAGGCAGAACTTTCAAAAGGCAAAGGCCCTGTAGCTACTGTCCTTGTATCAAAAGGAACTCTTAGAACAGGAGATATTGTTATAGTTGGCTTGAATTACGGAAGGGTAAAGGCAATGCTCGATGATGAAGGCCGCAGGGTGCAAGAGGCAGGACCTTCTAAGCCGGTTGAGATACTTGGGCTTTCAGGCGTGCCTTTGGCCGGCGAGAAATTTTACGTTGTCAGCGATGAAAAAAAAGCAAAAGAGATTATTACCGTAAGACAGTTAAAGTTTGAGAAGAAAAAGTTAGAAAATCAGACTCAAAAGATAACCTTGGAGGATTTGTATAACAAGATTAAAGAAGGCCAGATAAAGGAATTAAAGATTATTTTAAAAGCAGATGTTCAGGGGTCGCTTGAGGCCGTTAAGGATTCGCTTGAAAAGCTTTCAACTCAGGATGTAAAACTTTATGTAATACATGGTCAAGTGGGAAATATAAACGAGTCAGATGTTATGCTTGCTTCAGCGTCAAATGCGGTTATCCTGGGGTTTCATGTTGACATAATGCCAGGGGCCAAGGCGCTTTCTAAACAAGAAGGGGTAGATATCAGGTTGTATAGTATAATTTATGAAGCCGTGAATGACATAAAGGCGGCAATGGAAGGTATGCTGGAACCTATTATAGAAGAAAAACTCTTAGGCAGGGCCGAGGTCAAGCAGGTATTCAAGGTTTCAAAAGTAGGCATTGTTGCCGGATGCTATATTTCTAAGGGGTCAATTCAGAGGAACGCAACATGCAAGCTTATAAGAGATAAGGAAGCTATCTTTAAGGGTAAGATAACTTCCTTAAAACACCTGAAGGATGACGTAAAAGATGTAAGAGAGGGGTTTGAGTGTGGCATAAGCCTGAGTTTTAAAGATATACAAAAAGGCGATATTATAGAAGCGGTAGAGATTATAAAAGTAGCCAGGAGATTAAAATAGAAAAGCACACATAAAAGCTGACAGCTGATTGCTGACAGCTGAAAGCTGGTAGAGATGAAAAAACGAATCCTAAGCGGCATGAGGCCAACAGGTCCGTTACATCTGGGGCATCTATTTGGCGCTCTGGATAATTGGGTAAATCTGCAGGACGGGTATGATTGTTTTTTTATGATAGCAGACTGGCATGCTCTCATGAGCGAATATGAGGATCCGTCTAACTTACCTCAGCATACGATAGAATGCGCTGCTGATTGGATAGCAGCGGGACTTGATCCTGAAAAAAGCGTCATATTTGCGCAGTCTCATGTAAGAGAACACTTAGAGCTGTATGCAGTCTTTTCAAATTTTGTGCCGCTGGGATGGCTCGAACGCTGTCCTACCTATAAAGAACAATTGCGGGAATTGTCATTAAGGCATTTGCATACGTATGGATTTTTAGGCTACCCTGTGCTCCAGGCAGCCGATATCTTGTTATACAAAGCCAATACTGTGCCCGTAGGTAAGGATCAGCTTCCACATCTGGAGCTTACGAACGACATTGCCGCAAAGTTCAATACTTTATACGGTAATGTATTTTCAGAAATAAAACCGCTTCTTACAAAAACACCGAAACTCCTCGGCATAGATGGAAGAAAAATGAGTAAGTCCTACGGCAATTTTATCGCGCTGGGGGACTCAAAAGAGGTTATAAAAAAGAAATGTTCTCAGATGTTCACTGATCCTAAAAGGATAAAGCTAAGCGATAAAGGACATCCCGATGAGTGCAATATTTATGAGTATTACAACTTGCTCAAAAGGGAATACGCGCCAGAGGTCTATGATTATTGCACAAAGGCCAGGGCGGGTTGCACAGAGTGTAAGAAGAACATAGCCGATGTTATTTCGGATTATTTAGCTGATATAAGAAAGAGAAGACAGGCGTTATTAAAAGATAAATCAAGGCTTAGTGATATACTTAAGAGCGGAGCTGAAAAGGCCAGGGAGACAGCGTCTGAAACAATGTCAGAGGTGAAAAAGGCTGTAGGGTTGGTTTAATTAATATAGCTTGGTCCGCGAAAGTGGGAGGGGCCCGCGAACAGAGCACCCCCTACTCTCACAAAACTTTACCATGTCCTATAAAGTAAAATTAGAAGTATTCGAAGGCCCGCTGGATTTATTGCTCTATCTTATAAAGAAGAATGAGGTAGATATATATGATATTCCTATAGCTGCTGTTACGGAACAGTATCTAGAGTATATGGAACTGATGCGCATGCTAGATTTAAATATTGCAGGTGAATTCCTGGTAATGGCGGCTACGCTCATTCACATAAAAAGCAAAATGCTCCTTCCTCCTGAGGAAAAAGAGATTCTTCCCGAAGAAGAGGAGGATCCAAGGGAGGAACTTGTTAGAAGACTTCTTGAGTACAAAAGGTTCAAAGAGGCGGCTGGGGTACTGCAGGGCCTTGAAGGCCAGCGCAGACAGATGTTTACACGGGCTGCTGCTATAGAGCTTGATTCAGGCGAGAAGTTCTTTGAAGCGAGCCTGTTTGATCTTATAACTGCGTTTAACAGAGTGCTCAAGGATGTGCCCAAAGAGGTATTTCAGGAGATTGTTAAAGACGAATTTACTGTAGAACAGAAGGTGCATGACCTTTTGCATATGCTGGTGGGGAAGACGGCCATCTTTCTTTCCGAGCTTTTTAAAAACGCAAAGAACAAACTAGAAATTATTACTACTTTCCTGGCCGTGCTTGAACTTATAAGGTTAAAAGAAATTTTGGTAGTTCAGAAAGAGAGCTTTGGAGACATAGAAGTAATAAGGAATGAGAAACATAGGTTGCACGCATAACTTCAGATAATCTCAGACAACATCAATTACATGGACAAGACCCAAGCCAAAAACATCATAGAAGCAATGCTTTTTGTGAGCGATAAGCCCTTATTCGTGAATGAGATAAAAAGCGTTCTGGAAGAGTTTGACGCCAAAGGGGTAAAGGATATTATATCTGAACTTATAAGAGAATACGAGGACACTCAGCGCGCATTCAGGCTAAAAGAAATAGCAGGCGGCTATCAGATAGTCACTGGCCCTGTATTTGCGCCTTGGCTGCAGAAGTTATACAAGACATCAGGAGCTGAAAGGCTCAGGGGAGCCAGCCTTGAAACCCTTGCTATAATAGCGTACAAACAACCGGTTACTAAACCCGAGATAGAGGCGATAAGAGGCGTAAATGTGGACGGAGTCTTGAAAACTCTTATAGAAAAAAACCTTATACGCGTCGCAGGGAGAAAAGAGACTATAGGCAGGCCTATACTTTATGGTACGACCTCAGAGTTCCTGCAGTATTTCGGATTGAATTCGCTCAGTGAATTACCCAGGTTGGAAGAATTTAATATTACGGAAAAGGACATAGAGTTACCTGAACATTTAAGAAAAGATGAAGAAGAATCGCGGAGTCTAGAAGACATCCCGTACCGCAGAGACACGGAACAGGCAGCGCATATCATTGTTGAGGATGAGACAGAAACTGAAATATTGCCTCAAAAGGAGAACCAAGATGAAGCTAAAGAGCTTTAGGAAAAAAATAGATGATATTGATAAAAGTATAATAGAATTCCTAAATAAGCGGGCTTCAATGGCTAAAATTATAGGCATGGTAAAAAACAGGACAGGCAGCGGTATATATATGTCTGACAGGGAGGCGCAGATATATAATCATATTTTAAAACAGAATAAGGGCCCCCTGTCAGATAAGGCCTTGACCGCCATCTATAGAGAAATTATGTCAAGCTCGCTTGCCATAGAAAAAAATCTTAATATCGCCTTCTGGGGGCCAGAAGCCAGCTTTACGCACTTGGCGGCAATAAAGAAATTCGGGAGCCAGGTTGAATATTCTTCATGTGACAGCATTACAGACGTGTTTAGGGAGGTTGAGACCTCCCGCTCTGATTACGGAGTATCCCCTGTTGAAAATTCTACAGAAGGAGCTGTAAATCACACACTCGACATGTTCATTAATTCAGACCTAAAGATTTGCTCCGAAGTTATACTCGATATTTCCCATAGCCTTATCGGGAAAAGCGGCATTAAATCCGTAAAGAGGGTTTATTCAAACCCTAATGTATTCGGTCAATGCAGGAGATGGCTGGATTCGCATTTACAGAAGGCAGAGCTTATAGAGGTTTCTACAACCAGCAAGGCAGCCGAGATAGTTTCAAAGGAAAGGAATTCATGCGCTATAGCTAATATCCTTGCGGCAAAGAAATTTAAACTCAAAGTCCTTGCCAGGAATATAGAGGATAGTTCCAATAATATTACCCGGTTTCTTGTTATAGGACAGAATATCCCTCTCTCGACCGGAAGAGACAAGACCTCGATAGTTTTTTCATGTAAGGACAGGGTTGGGGTCCTTCATGATATGCTGGTCCCATTCAAAAAGAACAAGGTCAATCTGACTAAGATAGAATCCCGACCTTCTAAGAAAAAGGTATGGGAATATTACTTCTTTGTTGACATGATAGGGCATTATCAGGACGAGAATGTAAAAAAGGCATTAAAGGGGTTAGAGGAACATTGCACGTATTTTAAATTGCTGGGTTCATATCCTGCGGGGATATGATGTTAGACGCTTGTTCGCGGATATCAAGCGCCTGACATCTGGTATCCAGCGTCAAGAAGGAACTAACTATGTTAGCCAGAAAAGCGCTGCTCAATATAAAACCTTATCAGCCCGGAAAACCCATAGATGAGGTAAAAAGGGAACTTGGTTTAAAGGATGTTATAAAGCTTGCCTCTAACGAGAATCCGTTAGGGCCGTCTCCAAAGGCAATCGCCGCAATAAAAAAACACCTGAAAGATGTGAATAGATATCCTGAGTCAGGCTGTTTTTACCTGCGCCAGGCCCTTTCTAAAAGATTGAGAGTAAGGCCTGAGCAGCTTATTTTTGGCAATGGCTCAGATGAATTGATTATACTGGCCATCAGGACCTTTGTTGACCAAGACGACGAAGTAGTGGTAGCAGCTCCGACATTTCTAATATACGAACTGGCCGCTAAAATTCAAGGGGCAAAGATTAAAAGTGTTCCTACGAGGTATTTTAAGTATGACTTAAAGGGCATGAAAGAGGCCATAACAAAAGATACCAAGTTGGTATTTATAGCAAACCCTGATAACCCTAACGGTACCTATGTTACCAGGTATGAGCTGGAGGAGTTTTTGAAAGGCCTGCCGGAAAACCTGATAGTTTTTATAGACGAGGCCTATTTTGATTATGTGCAGGAAAAAGATTACCCCAATGCCATGGATTATATATCGAGAAATAATATTATTGTAACAAGGAGTTTTTCAAAATCATACGGCCTTGCCGGATTAAGGATTGGTTACGGTGTTTCAAGCCCGGAGATAATAAAATACTTAGAGTCAGTGCGTGAACCTTTTAACGTAAATTTACTCGCGCAAGCAGCTGCTTTGGCTGCATTGAAGGACAAGAAATTTTTGGCAAAGGTAAAAAAGGTTACCCGCGACGGCAAAAGGTTTTTGTACGCCGAGCTCGGGAAACTGGGGTTACGATATATACCAAGCGTTACTAATTTTGTATTATTCGAGGCAGGAAAGGAAGCCGATAGGATCTCTAAAAGGCTCATGAAACAGGGAGTGATAGTCAGGGATATGAAGGCATGGGGGCTTGATGATTTTATCCGGGTTACAGTAGGGACAGAAAAAGAGAATAAGAAGTTTGTTAAGGAATTAAAGAAAATAGTCACGTAGCAGCTTTAAGCAATCAGCTATTAGCCTTCAACAGCTGAAAGCTGATTGCTACAAGGAGATTCAAATGATTATAGTCCTTCGTCCGGACGCAACTAAAGAACAGATCAACCATATAATAAAAAAAGTCGAGAATCTTGGTTTAAAGGCAATGATCTCACAGGGTGTCGAGCGCACCATTATAGGTGTTATAGGGGAAGAAGATATACTTCGTGTACAGCCGCTTGAGGCGTATCCTGGTGTTGAAAAGGTAATGCCTATCCTGAAGCCTTATAAACTCGTATCGCGGGAGTTTAAGGAGGAAAATAGTGTTATAGACGTGGATGGTGTCAAGATAGGCGGGAAAAATATTGTTGTCATGGCAGGGCCATGCTCCGTAGAAAGCCTTGATGGGCTCATGAATATAGGCATGCGGGTCAAGGATGCAGGCGCCCTTATGTTAAGAGGAGGAGCATTTAAGCCAAGGAGTTCGCCGTATAGTTTTCAGGGCCTTGGAGAAGAGGGATTAAAATACCTGAGCGAGGTAAAGAAAAAGACAGGCCTTAAGATTGTTACGGAAGTCATGGATACAAGGGATGTAGCCCTTGTTGAGAAGTATGCGGATATCCTTCAGGTCGGCGCCAGGAACATGCAGAATTTTAACCTTTTAAAGGAAGTCGGGCTTTCAAAAAAACCAGTATTATTAAAAAGGGGAATTTCTGCTACCGTAAAAGAGTTTTTGATGTCGGCTGAATATGTGCTTGCAAACGGCAATTTCAATTGCATACTTTGTGAGCGAGGCATAAGGACATTTGAGGATTCTACAAGGTTTACGCTGGATTTGAACGCTGTCCCTTTAATTAAAAGGCTTAGTCATCTGCCTGTTGTTGTCGATCCGAGTCATGGCACTGGAAAATGGGATCTTGTTGCCGCAATGTCCAGGGCTGCTATAGCAGCAGGCTCAGACGGGTTGATAGTGGAAGTACACCCTATCCCGGAAGAGGCATACTCAGACGGGGCGCAGTCATTATTACCGGAAAAATTTGACGCAATGATGAAAGAACTGGTTCCGGTGGCAAAAGCAGTGGGGAGGGAATTATAAAAAAGCTTTCAGTTATCAGCTTTCAGCTGTCAGCGGCTGAAGGCTGAAGGCTGAAAGCTGAAAGCTACAATGAAGTTATTTAATCGTGTAACGATAATCGGTTTGGGTCTCATCGGCGGTTCTCTTGGCCTGGCAATTAAAAAACAGCGTCTTGCAAAAGAGGTCGTTGGCGTATCTAGGACACGCAGTACTGTTGTAAGGGCCTTGTCTATGGGAGCTGTGGATAAGGTTACGCTTGATACAAAAAAGGCTGTGCATGGAGCGGATTTTGTGATCTTATGTGTTCCTGTTTTAAAGATTATAGACATAGCCCGTGAGATTTCAGGATCATTGGAAAAAGGAGCAATAATTACAGATGCAGGTAGCACGAAAAAGGAGATCGTAGAAAAAATAGAACCCCTATTTCCGGCCGATGTTAATTTTGTAGGCAGCCACCCGCTGACAGGGTCTGAAAGGTCAGGGGTTATTTATTCCGACCAGAATTTATTTAAGGGTGCATATTGCATACTGACAAAGACTTCTCGCACAAAGCAAGCAGTGTTAAGTAAGATCAAAATGTTTTGGCATGAACTCGGCATGAAGACTGAGATAATGAGTCCAGAGAAACACGATGCCCTTATTTCAAAATTGAGCCATCTTCCGCACGCAGTCAGCGTGTCGCTGTCTAATATATGCGCCGGGCAGGATTTGCGTTTGGCAGCAGGTGGATTTAAGGATACTACCAGAATTGCCTCTAGCAGCCCTGAATTATGGAAAGATATTTTTCTGACCAACAGAAAGAATATAATTAGGGATATAAAGGAATTGAAGAAAGAGCTGTCAAAGATAGAAAAGGCCCTGGCAGAGAACAATAGTCCGGGGATACTGAAGTTGCTTAAGAAAGCAAAACTTAGGAGAGATTCTATCAAACAGTATTAAGCCTTCAACCATCAGCAGCTGATAGCTGAAGGCTGATAGCTGAAAGCTTAAAATGTCCTACACTATTGCAAGATTCATATTATTCCTGCTCTTTAAAATATTTTTTAGGCTTAAAGTGTTCGGGAGGGAAAACTTCCCTAAGAAAGGCGCTGTGATTGTTGCTCCTAACCATGTGAGTTTTCTGGATCCCATCATAGTCGGTATTGGAGCGCCAAGAAAATTAATTTTTCTTGCAAGAGAGACCCTGTTTCGTTCCAGAATTTTTGGTTTTATATTAAACCGGCTTAATACTTTTCCTCTGAAACGCGAAAGAGGAGACCTTGCTGCTTTCAGGCTGGCTATAGATAAATTGTCAAAAGGCCACGCAGTGCTTATTTTTCCGGAAGGCACGCGTTCAAAAGACGGAAATTTCCAGGAGGCCAAGCTCGGTATAAGTTTTCTCGAGAAGATCACAGGCGCTGGTATCTTGCCGTGCTATGTGAAGGGTTCTAGGAATGCGCTTCCGAGGGAATCTCTATTTCCGAAGTTTAGGACTGTTTCCGTGTATTTCGGAAAACCCTTGAGTTTTAATAGAAATTCCCCAGGACCTAAAAAAGAAAAGTATATAGACGTAGCAAATAAGGTAATGGAGGCAATTTCAGAATTGAAGAGAAATGCAGGTTAAAGTAGCTGGCAGGACAGGTTTTTGTTTTGGGGTAAAGCGAGCGATAAACATTGCTGAAAGGACGATTAGAGAGAACAGGTGTAGGGGGGCTATATATTCGCTTGGACCTATTATACATAACCCTCAGGTTGTGGAAGCTCTTTCGAAAAAAGGACTTTGTGTAATAAAAGATATAAGCCGCGTAAATCACGGTACGGTTATTATATGCTCCCATGGCGCGCCCAAGGATCTCATTGAGAAGATTAAAGATAAAGGTAAAGGGATAAAACTGGTCGATGCTACATGCCCTTTTGTAAAGTACGCGCAGGATATAGTAAGCAGGCTGAAAAAGCAGGGGTACGGTGTAATTATAGTAGGCGATAAAGAGCATCCTGAAGTAAAGGCGCTTTTAAGCATTGCAGAAAAACCTCTCATTCTAAGCTCTTCTCTGAAGAAAAAGGGTAAGGGCGAGAGGGTAAGGATAGGAGTTATATCTCAGACAACGCAGAATAAAGAAAATTATCTTAAAGAGGTAGGCGATATATTACAGTATGATTTCAGCGAGGTAAGAATTTTCAATACAATTTGCAGCGATACATCACTGAGGCAGGCGTTGACCCGTAGACTTTTAGACGAATGCGATGTGATGGTAGTTATAGGCGGAAAGAACAGCGCTAATACAAGAAGGTTATGGCAGATTTGCCGGGATTGCGGGGTGGATAGTTATCATATCGAGACCGGCGCTGAATTAAAAAAAGAGTATTTCGAAAATAAGAAATGCGTTGGGGTTGTCAGTGGGGCCTCGACGCCAGAGGCAATGGTAAAAAAGGTGGTAAAATCGATTAAGAAAATGAGTTAGTTTTTAACTAATAGCTTATTATAAAGAGATATACTATTTTAAAAATGAAAGGGGCATCTAACAATGACTGAAAAATTTGACTTGGCAACAGCTTATGAAAAGACCTTCCGGAAAATTAGCGAGGGCGATATAGTAAAAGGCAAGGTTATCGCGGTAGCAGAGAAGGACGTATATGTGGATTTGGGGTATAAGTCAGAAGGCATAATACCTGTATCTGAATTCAAGGACCAGCCTGAGGTTAAAGTTGGAGACGAGTTTGATGTGCTGGTAGAGTCCAAAGAGAACGAAGATGGCATGATAATTGTCTCCAAGAAAAAGGCTGAAAAGGCAGTAGGCTGGACAAGGATTGTGAATAAATTCAAGGAAGGTGACTTTATAGATGGCAAGGTCACTCGCAAGGTAAAAGGCGGATTGATGGTGGACGTTGGCGTTGAGGCGTTTTTGCCAGCATCACTTGTGGCCCTTAAAGGCTTTGGAAATGTTAACCAGATAGTAGGGGAGACCCTCCATTTCAAGATTGTAAAGATGAATAAACTCAGAAAGAATATAGTGGTTTCAAGAAAGGATGCCATACTAAAGGAGAGAACCGAGGCAAAAGATAAGATCATAGGTGAACTAAAAATCGGAGAGTTGCGTAAAGGAGTGGTTAAAAACATTACAGATTTTGGTGCGTTTATCGATCTGGGGGGTATGGATGGGTTATTGCATATCACGGATATGAGTTGGGGCAGGATTTCTCACCCAAGTGAAGTGCTAGCCATAGGTGATACTATAGAAGTCATGATCCTGAATTTTGACAAGGATAACATGAAGGTGTCACTGGGGCTGAAGCAGAAGACAGCTAGCCCGTGGAATGATGTTGAAGCCAAATACACCATAGGCGCAAAGATAAAGGGCAAGGTTGTCAATATCATGCCCTACGGCGCATTTGTAGAACTGGAAAAAGGCATTGAAGGCTTGGTGCATATTTCAGAGCTTTCATGGACTCAGAGGATAAACAATCCCCAGGACGTAGTTGCCATAGGCGATATTGTGGAGGCCATAGTTTTAAGCGTGGATGCCGACAACCAAAAGATATCTTTGGGTGTAAAGCAGGTTGAATCAAACCCTTGGCTTGAGATAAAGGAAAAGTTTCTGGCAGGTACACAGGTTGAAGGCAAGGTCAGGAACCTTACTGACTATGGCGTGTTTGTGGAAATAGCCAGCGGCATAGAAGGTTTTGTCCATGTGAGTGATATGTCATGGACGAGAAAGATAAACCACCCAAAGGAATTTTTGAAAAAGGGCCAGAAGATAGAAGTAATGATTTTGACAGTGGACCCGGAAAACCAGAGGATATCTTTGGGGATAAAACAGCTGATTTCAGACCCGTGGCCTGATATTGTTGGAAAATATGCCTTGGGCGCAACCGTTCATGGCGTTATCACTAAAGTTACGAGTTTCGGTTTTTTTGTAGAGATAGAAAAAGACCTTGAAGGTCTTGTGCATATTTCCGAACTTGAGCTTGAACCCGAACAGAAGATAGAAGATGCCTACAAGGTGGATGACAAAGTCGAGACAGCTGTTATCAAGGTAGACGAGGTCGAACGTAAAATCGCCCTGAGCTTGAAAAAAAAGGAAGAATGACGCGCTTGTTGTATGGAATTTAAAAATTCCATACAATTGGTGGAGTTAAGCAAGGATGCATATCGTATGGATACAAATAGACAGTTAAGTATTATAAAACGCGGGACAGTTGAAATAATCTCTGAAAAAGAGCTTGTTTCTAAACTGGAAAAGCGAAGGCCTCTTATTGTAAAGGCTGGATTTGACCCAAGCGCGCCTGATATACACCTCGGCCATACAGTGCTGCTGAGGAAATTGAAGCATTTCCAAGACCTTGATCACAAGGTGGTCTTTCTCATAGGTGATTTTACAGGTATGATAGGCGACCCTACTGGTCGAAGCGAGATACGGAACCGCCTTACTGAAAAAGAGGTTGGCGAAAACGCAAAGACCTATAAGAAGCAGGTCTTTAAGATTCTCGATGAGAAAAAAACAAAGGTTGTTTTTAATAGCAAATGGCTAAACACCATGGCATTGAAAGACGCGCTTGAACTTACTTCTCACAGCACAGTGTCCCAGCTTCTGGCCAGGGCAGACTTTAACGAGAGATATAAATCTGGCAAGGATATAAGTCTACTTGAATTTATGTATCCTCTTCTTCAGGCATATGATTCTGTAGAGTTGAAAGCCGATGTCGAATTAGGCGGGACAGACCAGAAGTTTAATCTTTTGTTAGGTCGTGAGCTTCAGAAGGACTATAATCAGGAGTCTCAAGTGGTCATAATGATGCCGCTTTTAGTAGGACTTGATGGTGTTCAGAAGATGAGCAAGTCTTATGGGAATCATATAGGCATAGACGAGAAGCCTGAGGAGATGTTCGGAAAGATCATGTCAATATCTGATAAGCTTATGTTGCAGTATTATGAATTACTGACAGACAAAAATTTAAAGGATGCGCAGGAGATGCATCCCATGGAGGCAAAAAAGAAATTGGCTCTCGAGATAGTGAAGCAGTATCATAGTGAGAGAGACGCCAAGGCGGCCTGCAGGGATTTTGAAAATAAGTTTCAAAAAAAAGACCCATTTACTGAGTTAGAGCTGGAAAACAAGCCTTTTAAAGAGACGCTATGTGACTTTTTGGTGCATGAGAGTATATGCTCCTCTAGAGGTGAGTATAAGAGACTGGTCGAACAGGGCGCTATAGAAGTGGATGGAAATAAAATAAAAGAATCAGGATTAAAATTACAGCTCTCCAAAGAATACCGCATAAAAGTCGGTAAGAAGCGGTTTTTAAGAATCATCTTTACCTCATGATTTTGTAATACTTTCGATGTCCGGCAACACTTTCTTCGTCTTTTCGCTCCGGTGAGTTTTCTCGCCCCAGCCAAAATGCGGTCTAAAAGGTAGCCCTAGGCAAACCTGAAATAGATGGGGTAAATCTTCAGCTGAGCGAGCAGGGCTTCTCATGCGCTAAGAGCATAACCTAACTATTCGTAGCATGTACTCCTAAAAATTTTCCTTGATAGTATAGGAAATTATATAAACCTATTTATGCTCAATTTGACCCTTCGACGCGGCCTTCGGCCTTGCTCAGGATCTGCGCAAAATCTGCTAAAGTCTCTGCCCGAAGGGCAGATTTTACAGAAGGGCAGATTTTACTTGACAGCGTATTGTTGTGTGGTATAATTTTAAATTACCGAAAATGTATATATATCCTTGATAATATAATCTAAAATATAGCGCAGGGGAGGATGTTCAAGGGCATCATCTTGATGTCCTTTTTTATTTCCGTTCTTTGTAAATATAATAGCCAAACAAACGGGTTTGAGTTACGTCAAATATTTTTGGAGAGTTTGATTCTGGCTCAGAACGAACGTTGGCGGCGTGGATAAGGCATGCAAGTCGAACGATCTTATTGAATCTTGAGGCCGCAAGGCCAAGAGGTTTGGTTTGATAGTGGCAAAAGGGTGAGTAACGCGTGGGTAATCTACCTTCGAGACTGGGATAACATTCCGAAAGGAATGCTAATACCGGATAAGACCACATCTGCTTCGGCAGAAGTGAGAGAAGATGGGGATCGCAAGACCTATCACTTGAAGATGAGCCTGCGTCCTATCAGCTTGTTGGCGGGGTAATGGCCCACCAAGGCGACGACGGGTAGCTGGTCTGAGAGGATGGTCAGCCACACTGGGACTGAGACACTGCCCAGACTCCTACGGGAGGCTGCAGTCGAGAATCTTTCGCAAT
>JBDRBM010000050.1:0-86245 GCA_043822665.1 Candidatus Omnitrophota bacterium | reverse complement strand
ATTACCCCGAGGGGTAATCGGATCGTTAACCTTAACACTATTAACAAGCTCTTTTAACCTTAGAAAGACCTCAAAGCTGACTATTTTAATCTTTCTAAGGCCCCGGGGGGAGGGGGTACGATGTGTCTTCCCATTCCCACGTCAGTATAAAATTGCACTTGTTTTTAGAGAGCTAAAGTAGTATTATAATTCTACTAGTTACAAAGGGATAATATATAAAGGTGTAAATATGATTATAGAGAGAAGAAAGTCTTACAGGGCAAAGGAAGACAGTATATTTGTTTTAGACAAGGCAGGGGATAATAGGGTATATCCTCTTGAAGACCTAAGCCGCGGAGGATTATGCTTTAAAAGTAAAGTCGATATTATTAACCTGCCTGACATAAAAGGCGAACTCAGGTTTTCTAATCCGCGTTTGAAATCTGTATTGACAATCCCAGCGTGCGTTAAACCAATCTGGTCTAAGAAGGTAAGGCAGGGCTTTAGGGTGGGCGCTGAATTTATTGATATAAGCGGCCAAGACAGGGCTTTTATCTTAAAACGGGTAGATAAAGCCATGGATAGACAAAGGCTGCGTGCGCGCTGCAAAGAGTATCTCCTTTATGCTCTATTGATAATAGCTACGCTGGGAGGGGCGGCTTTATTTATCTTTCAAAATAGGGCCTTTACTTCTATTCAGGATTCATTAAATACCGCGCTTTCTTATACAGAAAAAGAACGATCCAGGCTTAAATCAGCTTTTGACTCTACACTAAAAGAGAAAAAAGCCTTGCAGGTTGAGTTAGATGACGCAAAAGTTCTTTTAGTCCAGGCTGAAGGCCTGCTGGACTCTGAGAGAATGAAATTTAATAGCGAAAGAGAGACGTTAAAGAAAGATATAGCTAAACTCAAAAGTGAGGTTAACAAGCTTTCTAACTGGAATAGGGCTTTGGACACCAGGCTTCACGACCCAAAAGAACTGCGTTTAGCCATGCGTGAGATAAAGAGAGAAACTTATCTTAAAAAAGTCAAGATACAGAAAAAACTGGACCATATTAAATCAATGACAGGGAATAAAGGATATATAACCAGGAACGGCAAGTTTACCTCTGGCGCAAAAGGCACAAGGGTTCTTGTCCTGCCAGCAGATACAAGAGGTATTAATAATTGGGAATAGTTCTTACTGTTTAAAGGAGACCCGCGTGATTAGAAACTTGGTAAGAGCAAAAGAGATCAGCGTAAGGACCAGGAATGAAGTTGGGGCGCTGGCTCGGATGATGTCATTTTTGGTAAACCACGGCATAAATATAGAGACAGTAGCAGGATATTCGAATCAAACCGGTACTGAAGGCATGCTTGTATTTATAACCGATAATAATCAAAAATCAATCGACGAGTTAATTAATAATGAATATGAGGATATTGAGGAAAGGGAAGTTATTGTAATGGAGCTTGAAAATAGGCCCGGGACATTGAAGAATATTTCTGAAGTGCTTGCCGGAAATGGGATAAATATAGATTATCTTTACTGTACGACCTGTTCAGGCGGCTGTCCGGCCAAAATAGTGCTTTCAACAGCAGATAACAATGAGGCGTTTAGGATCCTTAATTCAGTATGAAGCGAGGGTTATAACTTGATAGTATAGGAATTTCCTTTTTTAAAGTGATTACACAGATGTAAATAAGGTTTAATCTGTGTAATCTGTTGTTAAAATCTGTGTAATCAAGTGCCCGAGCCGAAGGCGAGGGTTAATTTATTGTTTTATCTCTTGAAAAGATATGCCCTTATGTGGGTTGAGCCTATGCCTGTTTCTAGCCCTTGGTATTGCAGCCATTCATAAGGAGGCTGGTCGATATACCAGACAAAAGTCGGAGGTATTAAAGAGCCGATTATGCCTGTAAGCGGCCCCAGGTTAGGGATTAGCCTTAATTTAATAGCTTCCACGCTTCCCAAAGGCAAATCTAACATTTCTCTATCTATGAGTTTAAGAGTCACCCGATAAAGTTTTCCTCTATCAGACAGTAGATAAAAATCTTTGTATGCCTTGTCATCGCGGCAGGCTATGAATGTTTTTAGTATATATGTCATCGTAACGCTGTCAGCGGTCAATCCCTTTATGGGGAATGTAGTTTCTTCGATAATATTGCCTTCGCTATCCGATATAGTATAAAATATCTTTTGTTTACCATATTCAAAGCGTTTTTCATATTTAATTTCCAGGCCGTCTGTTTTTTTTAAGGCAACAATGCTGTATAGGGGGTAAAGGAGGTTACCTCTTTCCTCTATTTCCGCCTTGACATCCCAGATGGCGTCTCGATATTTGTCATAGTCGCCTTTGCCAGTCGATGATATTTCATAGACTGCGCGCTTGTCCTTAAATGTCTTTTTCAAGGAGATATTCCATCTTGACCGTAATTCACCAGTAGCCTTATCAACATAAATGATTTCCTTATGTTCGCTTTCAGGCATAAATGTGGGCGATATCTCTTCGGCATATGTCAAACCCTGAACGGTCAAAAACCATATAGTAAGTAAGTATTTAATCAGCATCTTCATAGTGTTACAGATTAGTATACACTAGTTATAATTTTTCTGGAAGGATAATTGTTGTGTGAAGCTTTAAATTCAACTTATCCACAATGTAGGTGACCCTTAAGGGTCACCTACGGGCAGAATTTGATTACGGGCAGAATTTGATTATGTTTAAGAAATGATTAAGAAATGATTAAGAAATGATTAAGAAATGATTATTGACAAAAGAGATTTTAAGTGGTATAAAAAGTTAGTAAACATAATAGAGTAGATTGGTTACAAAAGGAGGAAAATATGGGTAAATATGTAACGGTGCTAGGCGGCCTTATATGCATTGTTCTTGGATTATGGGGTATCTGGGCCTGGAAGTGGCATTTTATTATACTTTTAAAGGGCTCTGTGCCAGTCATACTTATGCTTGGTGGTTTTGCGGCATTTTTCGCGGGAGTGAGCGAGATCAAGGATGCCAGCCAGGCAAAAAAAGAAGAGGTAAAGGATAAGGAAGAAAAAAAGTAGTTCTTTAAAATAGTCAGAAAAATACCAGGATAGGCCTTGTCTTTTAGAGGCCTATCTCTATTTAGGGGGGTGCGTATAATGAATTATATTAAAACAGGTCTGTTATTGGCGGCCCTTACCATGATTTTTGTATGGATAGGTGGTTATTTTGGGGGTCAGGCAGGCGCTGGTTACGCGTTTATGTTCGCTCTGGTTATGAATGTAGGGGCGTATTGGTTCAGCGATAAGATAGTCCTCTCAATGTATGGCGCCAAAGAGGTATCAAGAGCAGAGGTGCCGGAGCTTTATGGTATAGTGAAAGAATTAACAGCCTCTGTCAGGCTTCCAATGCCCAGGCTCTATATCTCCCCGCAGAATTCTCCCAATGCATTCGCGACAGGCCGCAACCCGCGTCATTCAGCAGTATGCGTGACACAAGGCATATTGAATATCTTAAACCGCGAAGAATTGAAAGGTGTAATCGCGCATGAGTTGTCACACATAAAAAATAGAGATACTCTTATAATGACTGTTGCGGCTACTATAGCAGGCGCTGTAACAATGCTGGCGAACTGGGCAAGATGGGCAGCTATATTCGGAGGTTTTGGCGGCAGGGGAGGAGGCAGGAGAGATGGTAATGCCTTAAGCTATTTATTTATGCTGATACTTGCCCCGATTGCCGCAATGCTCATACAGCTTGCTATTTCCAGGTCGAGAGAATATGCGGCTGATAAAAGAGGCGCATATATAGCAGGTACGCCCAATGGCCTCGCGAACGCGCTTTTAAAATTGGAAAAAGGCGCAAAATCATTTCCAATGAATGCCAATCCGACCACAGCGCATATTTTTATAGTGAATCCATTGCGCGGTCAAGGCATAGCAGCTCTTTTCAGTACCCATCCCCCTATACAGAAAAGAGTGGAAATATTGAACAACATGAAGATGTAGTTTTTATGGCCACGGGCAGAGCAAGTGTAGTTGTAAAGTTTGCTTTGCTAATGTACAAATAGGAGGTAATCATGCCGGATTTCAGCCCTAAATACGGACAGAATATCAGGGAAATAAACGAAAAAGTCAAGGAGGCCAGCCTTTTTATTCACGAGATCAGCGCTGAATTGTCAAAGGTAATAATAGGCCAGAAATATCTTACAGAACGGCTCCTGATAGCGCTTCTCGCGAACGGCCACATATTGATAGAGGGCGTGCCTGGCCTGGCAAAAACACTTGCTGTCAAAACACTTTCCAAATGCATCCAGACAAAATTTCAAAGAATACAGTTTACACCTGACTTATTGCCGGCGGATTTAATAGGTACGCTCATCTATAATCCCAAAGACGGCAATTTTACCACGAAAAAAGGCCCTATATTCTCAAATCTTATACTTGCCGACGAAATCAATAGGGCCCCCGCTAAAGTACAGAGCGCTCTCCTGGAAGCCATGCAGGAGAGGCAGGTTACTATAGGAGAAAATACCTTTCCTCTCGAGGAACCGTTTTTGGTCCTCGCCACGCAGAACCCTATTGAGCAGGAGGGCACATATCCTCTTCCTGAAGCGCAAATGGACCGCTTTATGTTGAAGATAAAAATAGAATATCCGGACAAAAAAGAGGAAAAAGAGATCATGGAGCGTATGGCAGGGCATGAACCTGCCGAGGTAAACGCCATAATCAATCCCAAAGACATACTAAAGGCAAGGGGGGTAGTCAATGAGATCTACATGGACGATAAGATCAAGGACTATATCGTTAATTTAATATATGCCACAAGGACCCCTGAAGAATATAAGCTTGATATAAAGAACTTTATCGCATACGGCGCTTCGCCAAGGGCCTCTATATACCTTAATATAGCGTCTAAGGCTAATGCCTTTATCTGTGGAAGGGGCTATGTTACGCCTGAGGACGTAAAGGCAGTGGGCATGGATGTATTGCGGCATCGTGTTATTATAACATACGAGGCAGAAGCGGAAGAATTGACCAGTGAGGATATTGTGAAAAAGGTCTTTGATAAAATAGAAGTCCCATAGAGTATGATTCCCAAAGAGATATTAAAAAAAGTCAGGCAAATTGAAATCAGAACAGGCAGGTTGGTTAATGACGTGTTTGCCGGCCAGTACGAGTCTATATTCAAAGGCCGTGGCATGGAATTTCACGAAGTACGGGAATACGCGCCCGGAGACGACATCCGCTCTATTGACTGGAATGTCACTGCCCGCACGGGCCGCCCGCATGTTAAGAAATTTATCGAGGAGAGGGAACTTACGGTATTATTGATGGCTGACATGAGCGGCTCCGGTTATTTTGGCTCGTCTAGCAAGATGAAGTCAGAGATAATGGCTGAGATAGGCGCCCTTCTGGCATTCAGCGCGATAAAAAATAATGACAGGGTGGGACTTTTGCTTTTTACAGACCATGTTGAGAAATTCATAGCGCCAAAAAAAGGCCGGCCGCACGTACTAAGGGTGATAAGGGAGCTATTGTACTATAAGCCTTCCGGCCGCGGGACCAGTATAAATTCAGCCCTGGAATATCTCGGCAAGGTTCTGAAGAAAAAGGCAGTCGTATTTTTAATATCTGACTTCATGGATTCAGGCTATGAAAAGGTGCTTCGTATCATCAACAAGCGCCACGATATTGTAGGTATCTCTATTCAGGATCCCAGAGAATCAGACATCCCTGACGTAGGCCTGCTGGAATTTGAGGATGCGGAGACAGGCAAAAACATTTTCCTGGATACGGGCGACAGTCTTTTAAGGCAGGAACTTGCCAGGAGAAGAACTGCTTTTATAGCGGCCCGCAACAAGGCATTCAGGTCAATGGGCCTGGATTCCGTAGATATATCTACGGATAAATCATACATAAAGCCATTGATGCTTTTTTTTAAGATGCGCGCCCGGAGATTCAGGTGAAATTTTAGATGGAGGTTGCCATGAAGGATAGGTGGATCACTATTTTATTTAAGATATGCGCAGGATAGAGCTGAAGGTTATAACGAAGGCGAAGCGGGAAGGCATAGAGAAAATAGCGGATGATCGCTATAGGATAAAAGTGCTGGCCCCTCCCGAAAACGGGAAGGCCAATAAAAGAGTGATAGAATTACTCTCAGAAAAATTCGGCATAAAGAAAGGCAAAATAAGAATTGTATCGGGTGAGAAAAGTTGTAAAAAAATAGTGGAACTACAATGAAAAAATATTTTCTGATAGCAATCTTTTTATTAATCGCGAATAGTGCCGTGTTTGCCGAGCCTGTTAAGCTTGATGTAAAGGTTGATAAGGACACTATAACTATCGGAGACAGAATTAGATATGAAGTTATTGTGGAATATGACGATGGCATTGAGGTGGAGCCGCAGGTGATGGGCGAAAACCTCGGAGAGTTTGAGGTAAAGGATTATCGCGTAGAAGAACCGAAAAAGGCCAAGGATAATAAATGGATATCCAGGTCCACTTACATAGTGACCACGTTTACAACAGGCGACTTTACGATTCCGCCTGTGACAGTAAAATACAAAGACCAGGCAGGTAATGAGAAAAAGATATTCTCGGAAGAGATAAAGATAAAAGTCGAAAGTGTAAAAAAAGGCCCTAACGACAAAGATGACATAAGGCCACTCAAAGGGCCTGCTGAAATAAGAGAGGGTTTTCCCGCGCTGTTACTGATTATACTATTACTGCTGGCGCTGGGAGCGGTCTCGGGATTTATATATTTTAAGAGAAAAAGACGTATCGAATCAATGCCTGCCATACCGTTAAGGCCGCCAGAGGATATTGCAATGGAAGAATTACAGGCCTTGCTGGAGAAAAAACTGATAGAAAAAGGGATGATCAAGGAGTATTACATAGAGATCTCAGATATAATGCGTAAATATATTGAAGGAAGATTCAGGATATTTGCCCTGGACATGACTACATGGGAGATCTGTCAGGAGATGCGCGCGAAAAAGATCCAGAGACAGCCCGCGGATAAGATCAAGGATTTTCTGGAAGATTGTGACCTTGTGAAATTCGCGAAATATATACCGGACCAAAAGGAAATAGAGGAGATTTACAGCAAGGCGAAAGAGATAATAGAAATATCTATGGAGAAAATGACAAATGACAAAATTAAAAGCACAAAACAAATCCAATCCTTCGACTCCGCTCAGGATTGGCCCTGAGCAGCGTCGAAGGGCCAAATTCAAATTCCAAAATGTTTAGTTTTATTATTTGTGCTTTGAATTTATTTTGAATTTTGCGCTTTGTCATTTGACATTAACATAATATGCGATTTGCCAACCCATTATTCCTAGTATTATTAAGTGTTATCCCGTTATTTGTCTGGGATTATTTCAGGCGTAGTCTGGCCAAGGATTCAGGCATTGTATTTTCAGATATATCAGTGTTCAAAGGCATAAGGCCTGGGTTCCGCGCCAGATACAGGCATGCGTCGATGATCCTGAGAATGACAGTGCTTTTTATTCTTATCCTTGCCATGGCCAGGCCGCAGGCGGGTCAGAAAGAGGAAGAGATTATAACAGAAGGTATAGACATTGTGCTTACACTTGATACATCCGGGAGCATGAAGGCAGAGGATTTTAAACCGCAGAATAGGCTGGGCGCCGCAAAAGAGGTCATGGAGGAATTTATAAAATCCAGGCTTAATGACAGGATAGGATTGGTGGTCTTTTCAAGGTTTAGCTTTACACAATGTCCTCTGACACTTGATTACGGGGTATTGCTGAACCTGCTTGATAAAATCCATATAGGCATGATAGAAGACGGCACTGCTATAGGCACCGCGATTGCGAATTCAGTGAATAGACTCAGGGATTCTACTGCTAAAAGCAAGGTCATAATACTCCTTACAGACGGGATCAATAACGCGGGTAAGATTGACCCTTTGACTGCGGCAAAGGCCGCGAAAGCGCTGGGTATAAAGATATATACAATAGGAGCAGGCAGGCCAGGAGGCGCGCTTTATCCAGTAGAAGACCCTATTTTTGGCAAGAGATATGTGCAAATGAATACAGAAATAGACGAGGTATTGCTTAAACAGATAGCGGATGAAACAAGCGGCATGTATTTCAGGGCAAAGGATGAGAAAGGCCTCAGGGAGATTTACGAAACCATAGGCAAGCTCGAGAAAACGAAAATAGAGACAAAGGAATACGCGAATTATACCGAACTCGCGGGATACCTTCTCTTGCCCGCGCTTATAATATTACTTCTGGAAACAACCTTGGCTAATACAGTCTTTAGGAAAATACCATGATTTTTGAAAAATCACACGTTACACGTTACACGTTACACAAACAAATCGACTAGGAAACAGCCATATGCATTGGGGTTCGCCCGTATATTTAAATCTTCTTATTTTGCTTCCTATCCTTATAGCGTTCTTTGTCTTTGTATCGGCAAAGAAAAGGCAAAGCATGGACAGATTCGGGGCGAGGGGCATTCTGGAGAAACTTTCTCTATCAAAAAGCGTTGTAAAGGAGAGATGGAAAAGGGTTTTATTGATTAGTGCCGCAGGATTTCTAGTAATAAGCCTTGCAAGGCCGCAGATAGGCACAAGGCTTGCGATGACCAGGCGTCAAGGCGTGGATGTGATTATAGCGATAGATACCTCGGCAAGCATGCTTGCCGAGGACATAAAGCCGAATCGTTTAGAAAAGGCAAAGCTTGAGATATCGTCGCTTATCGATAGATTAAAAGGGGACAGAGTCGGCATGCTTACATTTTCAGGTGATAGTTTTGTCCAGTGCCCGCTCACATTAGACTACAATGCGGCAAAGATGTTTCTCAGCATCGTAGAGGCGGGCATGATGCCGAAGCCCGGCACAGCCATTGGCGATGCCATAAGGACCGCGACAGGGTCATTTATTAAAAAGGAAAAGAAATATAAGATCCTGATCGTTATGACTGACGGGGAGGACCATGAGACAAATCCTGTTGAGGCTGCTCAAGAAGCAAGAAAACAAGGCGTGATTGTGTATACCATAGGGATTGGCACAAAGAGCGGGGAGCCTATACCCGTAGTAGATGAGAACGGCAGAATTACAGGCCACAAAAAAGATAAGGATGGTAATGTGGTCTTGTCTAAACTTGACGATGCCACGCTTCAGAAAATAGCGCTTGTTACAGAGGGTAAATACTATAATGCCTCGCCGAGCGAGTTTGAACTCGATAAGATATACGACGAGATCAGCAAGATGCAAAAGAAAGAACTTTCCAACAGGCTTTTTACGCAATATGAGGACAGGTTTCAGTATTTTTTGGCAATAGCGCTGATATTGTTGTGTGTTGAGTCTGCCATAGGAGACAGAAGAAAGAGATGAAGAGATTTTTTGTAATAGCGCTAACAGGCTTGTTTTATCTTTCCAGCGTCGGGTGGATATGGCAGGGCCCTCTTGCAAAGAAAAATAAAGAAGGTGTAAAACTGTATAAAGAGGGCAGGATAGATGAGGCGCTTTTAAAATGGCGCGACGCGCAGATAGATTCTCCTGATAAAGAAGAGCTGCATTATAATATAGGAAGCGCCCTCTATCGGCAGAAAAAATATGAAGACGCGTCTGGAGAATATGAGAAATCTTTAAGCTCAAAAGATGCTGAAATTCACGCAAAAACGTATTATAATATAGGGAATTCTTTTTACAGGATGGGTAAACTGCCTGAAGCAATCGAGTATTATAAAAAAACCCTGGATATAAACCCTGACGATGAAGACGCAAAATATAACATAGAATTTGTAAGGAAAAAGATAAAAGAGAATCCGCAAAAGGAAGAATCTCAGCAGTCCCAGCCGCAAGAGCAGAATCAGAAAGATAAAGAGGAGGCTAAAGAAGAGAGATCTCAGGCGCAAGAGCAACAGCAGGCACAGGGAGCGGAAGAAGAAGGGGGAAAGGAACAGCAGGAATCGCAGGCCAAAGAAGAAAAAACAGAAGAGGGTGAGCAAAAAGAGAAAAAGCCTGTCAAGGAAGAGGAACAAAGACAACAGGAATCGAAAGACGGCGAGATGTCAAAGGAAGATGCTGTCAGGCTTCTTGATGCCCTGAAGGACGACGAAAAGGACCTGCAAAAAGAATTAAGGAATCAACCAGCCGAAGGCAGGTACAGAGTGGAGAAGGATTGGTGATTTGGTTAAAAGTTAAATTTAGAGTATAGGGATTGCCTTTTTAGAAGCAGCGCAAGGCGCTGCAGCTACAGCCTAAAATGTAGTCGCAGCATCTTACCTGTCACGAGCGTAAGGGGTGGTAGTTTAAAGTGAAAAGTTTAAAGTTAAAAGTTAATCTTTTTATAGCGTTTCTATTGTTTTTGTCTATTGCCGCGTATTCTTACGCGGATGATATATCTATTTCTGCTGATGTGGATAGGCAGGAGATTGCGCTTGACGAACAACTCACGCTTACCATAACAGTAAACGGTAATATCTCGAACATCCCACAGCCTAAGATTCCGGTCATGAATGGATTTATCGCCTATTCTTCAGGCAGATCGCAGAATATCTCTATTATAAACGGCCAGGTCACAAGTTCAGTCGCGTTTAATTATATACTTGTGCCTAATGATACAGGAGGTTATACATTAGGGCCTTTTACTATTGATTACAAAGGCCAGACATATTCTGCCGGGCCTATAAGCATAAAAGTCACTCCGAGAGGGACAAGTAATTCAGCGCAAACCCCATCATACAATTATCCACAGCCTCCACGGCCGCAGGGAGGTTACGGACAAGGCCAGGAGCACGACCAACAGACCGGCAAAGAATTGTTTATAGAGGCCTATGTAGATAAGCTCAGGGCATATGTAAACGAACAGATTACCCTTACATTCGCATTTTACCAGTCAGTAGATCTATTCCAGAATCCCATATACAACCCGCCTTCAACCACTGGCTTCTGGTTAGAAGACATGCCTCCGCAGAAGAAATATTATAAGGAGATAAACGGGACAAGATACCTTGTGACAGAGATTAAAACAGCTCTTTTCGCAACAGGCCCGGGAGAGTTTACTATAGGCCCTGCCAGGCTTGAGGCAAGCATTGAAGACCTGCAAAAGATGTTCTCAAGGAGCCCGTTTGACATCTTTGATAGGGACCCCTTCAGCATGTTTCGCGCGGGGAAACCCATTATACTTACGACAGAGCCTATAAAATTAGAGATCCTTCCCCTGCCGGAACAGGGTAAGCCGCAGGATTTCAAGGGCGATGTCGGTGGTTATGATATCATGGCAGATGTGGATAAAAATAGCGTGGAGGAAAATCAGCCGGTAACTCTTAAGATAAAGATAAACGGCAGGGGTAACATAAAGACCATATCATCCCCTCAATTGCCGGAGATAGACGATATGAAGTTATATGATTCAGGAAGCTCTGAGAATATCTCAAAGATAGATTATGTCGTAGAGGGGGATAAGATCTTTGAAAAGGTTGTCATACCAAAGAAACCAGGTACCTTTATCATAGGTCCGATAAGATATTCCTATTTTGACCCTGTAGATAAAAGGTACGTCGAGAAAAAGGCCGGGCCTATAAGCATAACCTCGACAAAATCAAAAGAACAACCCGCGCCTGAAAGCATTGTTTTATTTCCAGGTTTGACAAAAGAAGAGGTCAAGCTGCTTAAAAAAGACATTGCGTATATAAAGACTTCCATGCCTCATTTTGGTCCGAAAAATTCATTTCTTTATAAGAATAGAATATTTATAGGATTTAATGTTTTCCCGCTATTGCTATTGGTATTCTTTTATATATATGAGATTCACAAAGAACGATTGAGGACAGATGTGGGTTATGCGCGTTCACGCCGCGCAAAAGGCACAGCAGGGAAAAGGCTTAAGGCGGCAAAAAATATTATGCTGAAAAATGACGTCAATGCGTTTTATGCCGAGATATACAGGGCAGTTATAGAATATGTAGCTGACAAATTGAATATACCTCATCCCTCGATCACAAAGGATATTCTTGAACAACGCCTGGCGGAAAAGGGTTATTCCGGAGAGAATATAAAAAAACTTAGCGGCCTTTTTGATGTCTGTGACATGGCGAGGTTCGCGTCCGGTAAATTTAACAGGGAAGATATGCAGAGGTCTCTTCAAGGGGCGTCTGAGATAATTACAGAGCTGGAGAAACGGGCATGAAAAAGATATTAATATTCTTTATTTTTACTTTTTTCGCGTCAACTGTACCGCTTTTTGCCCAGTCCGCCGAAGAGCTATACAGGAAGGCGGGCCTAAATTATGAAAATGAAGATTACAAAAACGCTATATCGCTTTACGAAATGCTTTTGAAAATGGACAGGGTTAGCCCTGAGGTATACTATAATCTCGGTAATTCTTATTTTAAGATAAAAAAGACAGGGAAGGCCATAGTGAATTACAAAAGGGCGTTGAGATTGGATCCGGGTGGCAGGGACATACAACATAATTTAAAACTAGCCCGCGCCTCAGCAGTTGATAAGATAGAACAACCTGAAAAAGGATTTCTTATAAAAGTAATTCTACTGCCTTATGACAGGATGAATATAAACCAGCTGACGGTCATTGTTTCTTCAGTCTATCTTAGTATTATAGCTTTTTTAATATTTTCTATATTTTTTATTACAAAGAGAAGGGTATTGTTTTATGCTGCTGGGGCATCCGCCGCGGCGTTGATTACTTTTTTGATTTTCCTGGTGTTAAAGATTCACACTGAAAATTATACAAGATACGCTGTTGTCACATCTGAGAAGATAGATGTGCGCAGCGGACCAAAAGAGGATTATCTTCTGCAGTTTACATTGCATGAAGGCGCGGAAATCAGGGTGGTAAAAGAGGGCCAGGGGTGGTATGAAATAGACCTTTCAAAAGACCTCAGGGGATGGCTTCCCAGTGACACCGTCGAGATAATCTAGTTGCAGGCGCAAGTTAGTAGAACCACAACATATAGCTATAAACCGAAAAAAAATACCAATATATAGTATTTTTTGGCTTGACATGAAAAATTTAAGTGATATACTTATTTTTATTCTTAAATGGATTTCCTACCAACCAGAAAGGGGATTTTGATGCAGGTCAAAGAAAACAACGAAAAGAAATTGAAGATCTCCGAAAACTGCCTTAAGGTCCTTGAAAAAAGATACCTCAAAAAAGACAAAGACGGGAAGATTATTGAGACCCCTGAGGAAATGTTCAGAAGGGTCGCGTTACACATAGCTGAGGCAGACAGGATCTATGAAGCCAATGACAGGGAAGTCAAAATAACAAAAGAAAATTTTTACAGTATTATGTCAAATTTTGAATTCATGCCCAATAGCCCCACTCTTATGAACGCGGGTAAGGACCTGGGCCAGTTGTCAGCTTGCTTTACGCCGGACCAGATTGTTATAACTGAATCTGGACCGAAGCGAATATCCGAAATAAAGAATGGAGAATTGGTATTAACCCATAAAAACAGGTTCAGGGAGATAACTAAAATATTTGTCAGGAAATCAAATGAAATTTATATCCTTAACGCCTATAAACTTCCTACCGAGACCCTTAAGGTAACAGGAGAACATCCTATACTCGCGGTTAAAAAGGGAAGCAGCGATAATCCTATGTGGATTCAAATAAAGGATTTGTCTGTGGGAGATTATATAGCAGTAAGCTTTCCTAAAGAGGTTGTTGACGTTAGGGATATTAAAATACTGGATTTTATTAATGATAACAAATTTATTGGTAGGAACGGTGTTTTATACGGAAAAAATACTGATATAAGACGCACAGTTAGAAGAGACGGTAGTGTGTATATTCAAAATAGGAATAGGTCAGGAAAGATTTCCCAGCAGGTTACGCCTATTAGAAGCAGAATAGAGATCGATGCGGATCTAATGAGATTGTTTGGATACTACCTATCCGAAGGATGTGTTAGTGATAATACTACCTTACGCTTTGTTTTCTCTGAAAAAGAAAGAGATTATTGCGAAGATATTCTTAAGATAATGAAGGAAAAATTCAGACTTAGTTCCAGTATTGAGGAAACTAACTCCCCTGACCAGCGATGGTTATCGATAAGATTTCATTCAAAAATAGTGGCTGGATTTTTTGAAAATTTATTTGGAACAGGCTATGCATCAAAAAAGATACCCTCGTGGATTATGTTCCTTCCTATAGAAAAACAAAAAGGTCTCCTGGCAGGAATGTTTCGTGGAGATAGCTGTACGTTTAAAAATGGCAATAATTTCTCCACAAGGCTTGTTATGTGTAATATGAATTTAGTTTATGCAGCATGGCAGTTGGTTATGAGAGCCGGACATTTTGCTGCACTTAATTTTGAATCAATGCCTAAACTTGGTAGAACTTTGCCAGTCAGATGCACAGTTAGCGGAGAAAGCGGCACCAAATTTATGAGCGAACTTTTAGATACCGATATCACCCATAATGGCAAAAGTTATATTCGGACTGTAGTTCGCGGAGATACGCTTTTGACGCCTATCACCGAAATAATAAAACAGCCTTATCAAGATGAAGTCTATAATCTTGAGGTTGAGGAAGACCATTCATACTGCGCAAATATGGTCAGTGTTCATAATTGCTTTGTCCTGCCTGTAGATGATTCCATGGAGTCTATATTTGACGCGATAAAGAACACCGCTATGATACATAAATGTTTAACTCCGGACACAATGGTTAAAACCAAAAGCGGCATAAAGAGAATAAAAGATATAAAAAGGGGTATGCAGATACAAACAGACGAAGGATATTTCCCGGCAAAGGAAGTTTATAATAATGGAAAACAGATTGTTTTTGAAGTCGTTACAGACAGGGGATATACGATCAGAGGAACTGCTGAGCATAAGCTTTTAGTTGTAGCTGAAAATGGCGATTATATTTGGCGGGAGATAGGAGGCCTTAAAAAGGGCGATTGGGTGGTGATGAAACCTTATAGTAAATTAGAAGGCGGAGATAATAGCTTGCCGTCTTTTAAATACAAACCCAGACCCGTTTTAAATTCAGGTCAGTTTAGGGCTCAAAAGGTGAGACTTCCCGCTAAGATGACAAGAGAGCTGGCAGGGCTTATCGGTATTTATATAGGTGACGGCTCTAAACACAGAGACGGTATCAGGTTTTCGGTTGGCAAAGACGATAGAGAGATGGTCGATATAATCGATAGATTGTCAAAAATAGTATTCAAGCGAAAAGCAACATTTAGCCTTACTTCCAATGGAAATTATGAAGTCGCGATTTTAAGCACGATAATAAAGCAGTGGTTTGAATTTCTGGGTATAAGTAAACCTTTGGCGCGGGAAGTTAAAATTCCTGAAGTTATTTTTGGAGCATCAGAAGATATTATAGGCGCTTTTCTGAGAGGTTTGTTTTCGACTGATGGTTGTATCCGTAAGTCAGGCCATATAACTTTAACTACAAGTTCCGAGATGCTCTCCAAAGAACTGCAAACCCTTATGCTCTATATAGGAATACCTACGCGTAGAAAATATTTTGGATCCACTAATAGTTTTCAAGTTTCTATATGCAGTAAAAAAGGATTTTTAAATTTCAGAGAAAAAGTCGGATTTTTACTTAAAAGAAAGAATGAAAGATTGGATGGTATTATTTCTTCGGAAATCTTTAAGCGAGCCGAAGTCATCCCGCACCAGAAAGGCCGGATTAGGTTATGGTATGACGACCTTGACAGCATTCCGGAGAGGTATGAAGCTCGCCGCTTATTCGATGATATTATAAACAGAATCGCTAAGCCCAGAGAACTGACAAGACAAAGACTTGTTTCAACAATCGAAAGCAATTCAGTTGTTCCGCAATTTTTTAAAACTCTCTTGAAAGAAGATTGCTATTTTGCAAGGATTTCTAATGTGAGTCCCGTCGGAATAATGGAGACCTATGATTTAACCATTCCGTTTAAACATTGTTATCTGGCAAACGGCTTTGTTTCTCACAATTCAGGCGGTGGTACAGGATTTAATTTTTCAAGATTGAGGCAGAAAAACAGTGTTGTCCGTTCTACAGGCGGAGTTTCGAGCGGCCCGGTTTCCTTTATGAAGGTATTTAACGCGGCCACGCAGGCCGTGAAGCAGGGGGGCACACGTCGTGGGGCCAACATGGGTATTTTACGGGTAGATCATCCTGACATCCTCGAGTTTATTCAATGCAAAGAAAACGACAAGGAGATAACAAATTTTAATATATCAGTTGCCATTACAGAAGATTTTATGGATAAGGTCATAGAGGATAAAGAATATCCCCTGATCGACCCGCATACGAAAAAGGAGACCATGAAGTTAAAGGCAAAAGATGTATTCGAGTTGATTGTTGAAAAGGCATGGAAGAACGGCGAACCAGGCATTGTCTTTATAGACAGGATCAATAAGGACAATCCTACTCCGAAATTAGGCGATATCGAATCGACTAATCCATGCGTTACCGGAGATACTCTGGTTTGTACCGAACACGGCCTTATGAGAATGAGGGATATTGTCAAATCTTTTGCGCAGGGGGGGGTTCGTATTGGTACCGATGACAGGGTTCAGGAAATTTTATATTCTGAAAAAGAATGCGGTGGTTTGTTGGTAAAGGCAGATCCGAAAACAGGTATTACCTTTAATTCTATAAGTAAGGCTTTTTTTACCGGGCATAAGGACGTTTTCAGGTTAGTTACTAAATCCGGTTATGAATTACAAGCGACGGCTGACCACAAGATAATGACTCAGGAAGGGTGGGTTAAGCTGACGGCCCTGAAAAAAAATTACCATAGGATATTAATGCAATCAGGCGAGGGAAAGTTCAACGAAGATAAAAGCCTGTCGTTTCCCGTGATAAATAATTTTATGGGAGAAAACGGAAGGAGATATAAGTTTGACATGCCTTCTTCGTGGAGCAAGGAGTTAGGACAGGTGTTAGGCTGGATCGTAGGTGATGGCTGGTTAAGAGAAGGAGATAAAAATTGCAGACTGGGCTTAACGTTTAGCAGGAGCGATAAAGAAATATTGAATTACCTAAAGCCCATTCTTAATAATTGGTATGGATATGACATAAAAGAAGTAGAAAGAGAAAATGGCGTTACTCATCTTTCGTACCATAGCAGATATTTCGTCGAATTCTTCAGAATGTTAGGAGTTAAGACAGGGCGATCGGACGAAAAGACTGTCCCTGAATCAATCTATACGGCATCAAAAGAAGCGGTGATAGGATTTCTGCAGGGGTTATTTAGCGCTGATGGGACGGTTAATTTCAAAGTAAATTATTCTTCTTACGTTAGACTAACAGCCAAATCTTTGAAATTACTAAAAGGAGTTCAATTGTTGCTTTTAAATCTAGGAATTAAATCTCGAATATACGATAGAAGCAGAAAGGAAAGATACGGATTTGACTATGTTACGAAAAATGGCGAGATAAAGAAATATCTATTAGATGGGATATGTTATGAATTGGAGATTTCGCGAGAGTCGGTTATTAAATTTTTTGCAAGTATAGGTTTTTTGTGCGATAAGCATAAAGGAAAGGTCAGCAAGTTTTATGCTAAGAAATATTATAGTGACAGTTTTGAAGAGAAGATAGAAAACATAGAAAAGATAGGAAAAGAAGACGTTTACGATCTTACAGAACCCAAGACTTACACTTTTGTTACAAACGGTTTTGTTTCACTCGATTGCGGCGAGCAGCCTCTTTTGCCTTTTGAAAGCTGTAATTTAGGCTCTATAAATCTTTCAAAGATAGTCTCCGGCAATGGCAAAAAAGATATTGACTGGGACAATTTGAAAAGGCTTGTGCATCTCGGTGTTCATTTTCTGGATAACGTAATAGATATGAATAAGTTCCCTCTGGATGAGATAAGGAAAATGACAAGGACAAATAGAAAAATAGGCCTTGGTATCATGGGGTGGGCCGATCTATTGATACATCTTGAGATACCTTATAATAGCGACCAGGCAGTTGATCTGGCTGAGAGAGTGATGAGTTTTATTAACGAAGAGGCCAGGAAGAAGTCCGAAGAGCTTGCGGCGTCCAGAGGCGCGTTCCCCTCCTATAATGACAGTAAGCTTGCGGAAGATAACTCAAGCCCGAGAAGGAATGCTACATTGACTACCATTGCTCCAACAGGGACCATATCTATTATCTCGAATGTTTCGAGCGGAATAGAACCGTTGTTTGCCATTTCTTTCTACAGGAATGTTATGGATAATGACAAGCTGGTTGAGGTAAATCCCCTGTTTGAAGAAATTGCGAAAAGAGAAGGTTTTTATTCAAGGAAGCTTATGGAAGAAATCGCTGAGAAAGGCTCGTTAGAGGGCATAGAAGAGGTGCCTGAAAAATATAAAAAGGTATTTGTTACTTCACATGACATAGCCCCGCTGTGGCACATAAGGATGCAGGCTGCTTTTCAGAGGCACACTGACAACGCGGTTTCGAAGACAGTAAATTTTCATCATGAGGCGGCTATGGAGGATGTGAGGGAAGTATATATGCTGGCCTATAAATTAGGCTGCAAGGGCGTAACAATCTACAGGGATAAAAGCAGGGAGGAGCAGGTGTTGAATATAAGTTCAAACAAGAAAGAAACAACAGAAAAACCCTTAGAGGTCAGGGATAAGAAATTCGTGGCGCCAAGACCCAGGCCTGTTGTAACTACAGGCACCACTACGAAGGTCATGACAGGATGCGGCAACCTTTATATTACTATAAATGTCGACGATAATAGTATGCCTTTCGAGGTGTTTATACAGATGGGCAAAGCTGGAGGCTGCGCGGCAAGTCAGCTTGAGGCGATAGGAAGGCTTGTTTCGCTGGCATTACGCTCAGGCGTGGAGAACAAGAAGATAGTGGACCAGTTGCGCGGAATACGCTGTCCGTCACCTTCATGGGAAAAGAGCGGCAGGATCTTTTCATGCGCGGATGCGATTTCAAGGGTCCTTGAGCTGAGACTTGGAAACGGCAAGATGCACGATAAAAAAGAGGAATCTGAAAAGAGATCTCCTCATACAATGATAGAGGATAAGCTGGGGAATGTGGTAGGCGTGTGCCCTGATTGCGGAGCCGCGTTAAGGCACGAAGAAGGCTGCGTAGTCTGTCGTTCCTGCGGATATTCCAAATGTTGAAGTCATGTCTATAAGGCCGGACGCGTGGATTAAGAGAATGGCGCTTGAACACGGAATGATAAGGCCATTTGAATCAGGACAGATACGAAATAATAATATCTCATACGGCCTTTCAAGTTACGGTTATGATATTAGGGCAGCAGACGAATTTAAGCTGTTTAAAGGTACCGCGGTTTCAACTGCCATAGATCCCAAGAAAGTAAATCCAGATTTATTCAGTGACTTTAAAGGCAGCGTATGCGTAATTCCGCCTAATTCATTTATCCTCGCGCGTTCTTTCGAATACTTAAAAATCCCGAGAAATGTTATGTGTCTCTGTACAGGCAAGAGCACATATGCCAGGATAGGGGTTATAGTAAATGTCACTCCTCTGGAGCCATGCTGGGAAGGTTACATTACAATGGAGATAAGCAATACCTCGCCGGCCCCGGTGCGGATTTGCGCGAATGAAGGCATTGCGCAGGTGATATTCTTTGAGTCAGATAAGGAGTGCGAGGTTTCTTATTCTGACCGTAAGGGCAGATACCAGGCCCAAAAAGATATAACACTTCCTAAGTAACCGGCCTCTATTAATTAGAGGCCGGTTACTTTTCATTAAAAAATTTTTCCGAAATTTTCAACACTATTTCCTTAGGCGTAAAATCCAGACACTTAAATTTATTTCGACATTTTTTATTTAGATAATTAGACCCAACGCATGGCCCGCATTTTAAATTCTTATAGTAAATAACGGAATTTTTCGTAAGAGGCCTATATCTAAGAGGAGAAGTCGGCCCATAAAAAATAACGGTATTTATCCCCAGTGATGCCGCAAGGTGAGCTGGCCCTGTATCATTTGAAATAAATAAAAAACTCCTCCTTATTAATTCTACATATTCCCAGATATTTAGATGCCCTACAAAGTTAAAAATTTTATCTTTTGGTTTTATCTTTTTGATTATATTTGCCACGGTCCTTTTTTCTAACTCGGTACCTGTAAAAATTAAAGGAATGTTATATCGCTGCAGCATTAGATTCGATAATTCAGAAAAATTAAACCACGGCCACCTTTTACCTTTAAAATTTTCACTTGTTCCCGGGTGAATACAAATAAATCGATCTATTTTTAAATCTTGCAGTAAACCAGCTATTTTTCTATCATTTTCTTTTGATTTGGAGAAATAGAAATAATTATAATCAAAATTAATAGGCAATAATTTTAGAAGGTTTGTATATATTTGTGAAATATGTAAGTCAGGGCTATTGTTAACCCAGTGATTATAAAATATTTTCTCATATTTATTGTTTATGCCTAGGCGTATATGGGCATTAGTGAGAAAAGAAAATAAAGATGACGCGTTATTAAAGGTTTCAAAGTTAATAACCAGGTCCAGCCTCTCCACCCTAAGTTTTACCAAAGCCCTAAAGTAGTTAATTATTATTATAAAAATATTTTTTGTAAATCTAAAATAAATGATTTTATCAATGCATCTATTCTTCTCCATAAAAGCCCTGTTTAAATCAAAGGTAAGAAAAAAAATATGAGAATCAGGATACGCCTCTCTTATTTTATGAATAAGCGGCCAAATGATCGTAAGGTTACCTATTCCCCAAAGTTTTATCAGAAGTATCTTTTTAACCGCGCCATTAATATTATCAGCTGATTTGTTCAAAAAAGGGGCCTGATTAAAGATACTATACAATATTCTACCTAATAAAATATCAATATACCTAAGAAGCGGCACCATATTTTTTTATTCTCTTATATACATTTATAGATTTTTTGTTTTCGATATTAAATCCGCCTATTTTGATATACATCTTATAGTTAAGCCTTAAATTTTCTTTAAGAGCCCTGGTCATCTCTTCCAACGGACCCGCGCATTCCCAAGGGGCATCTGTATTATCTACCACGTAATCAGCGGTCAATAAATATTTCCTCAAATCTTTTATACGTGGCGGGTTAAGATTTGTTAAAATTTCTCTTTGAGACCGATCTACAAAAAAAGGCATATTTTTTATTTTAAATTCATAATCCAAGACATTACTATATGAGGTATAGGCGGTAAATACAACTCTATTTTTTTTAGAAGAAAGAGATTGTTCCTGCGCAAAGATGCTCATCAGTCTTTCAAATTTATAGAACTCAGGATCCTTTTTGATAGACAATAAGCCCATTTCAAATTTAGGATACAATGCGCTGAGGTTAGGAAAAAAACTTAATATCGCGTATTGAAAAATAGCCAGAGCGAATAAAATAGGAATATATACTCTTCGAAATTTAGATACCCGTGTAAATAATTCCGCAATTAAAAGTAAAAAAAAAGGAGGTAAAGCGGGGAGTAAAAATCGCGACGTCTTATTAATAGAAAAAGAAAATAATAAGAATGGAATAAATAGCCAAGAAAATAAAAATTTATTTCTTTTCCGGATATTTAACGCATAAGAAAAAAGAGGCAAGATTAAAGCGATCGAAAGAATCAGGCCAAAATAGTACAAAGGGATACTTTTTATGTAATAAAAAATATCACCAGCGTTATTTTTCCAGAATATTTTCCACAATCCGTATCGCATAAGAAATCTATTATTACAAAAATAAACCATCGCAACGCGGGAAAATAACAGTATAAAAATAATAATAAAATTTATGACTCTTCTTTTTCTTTTTTCTCTAAACGACAAGGATGTAAAGAAATAAAATAACACTACCGGAAAAATAAATATGACAGCTGTTTCCTTGGTAGCCTCAGCTAACATAAAAATGATGCCCGAAAGCAGGCTAAAAAATGTTGAAGTCAGCCTATTAGTTTTTAACAAACATAAAAAAAATAAAGAAACCATGGCAGCTACAGGGAAATCTAACATGTTTAGTCTTAAGTGGCTAAAAAGTTGAGGACTAAAGGAAAGTAAAACAGCCGCAAGCAGGCCTACCTTTTTGTTGTAAAGCAGTGAACCAATTTTGTATGTAGCTATCAGAAGAATAAGAAGGAAGAAAGCATTTGTGAGCACAATCATCAGGTTAACATCTTTTAAATCTATTTTATTTAAAAAGATCAAAATTAAACCTTCAGCATAGTGAATAAATCCTCGGCTTGAATATTCATGCCACAAACCAGTGGCTATTGCTCCATATTCAGGTTGTCCGGATATTAACTTTTGGTAAAACTCAATACTTTCATAGATATATCCTTCTTCATCGTTTTCCCTGAGGAGCCTACTTTGATCTAAAATATAAAAATTCACCAGCGCGTGAAAAAAAACCGTTCCTACAAGGATTAACAGGGCTAATTTTTCAAAATTCATTCTTCTCTTAGGCATAATAAAAACTGACAATTCAAAGTTACAGATTATTTCTGCAAATAAATATGCAATTTGTACCAGTCAAACATGATCTATCTTTAACAATTTTTCTACTTAAGAATATACTAGAAAAGGCCAGACTCGGGTAAAGCATGAAAGAAGGATTTTTTATTAGAGGCGCCTGACAATAAATAGCGGTTACAGTAAAGTATTTTTTTAATAAATTTTCTATGCCATCTTTGTATAATAAGTTTATATGATGAGGATTGTCAAAAAATTTATCCTTAATAACTTTTTCAGAAGAAGATATGATCAGCAACCCATCTTTCTTTAAAATTCTCCTGAGTTCTGACAAAAACCCGGCATGGTCTTTAAGATGCTCCAGGGTTTCTATTGAAACTATGGATGTAAATAAATTATTTTCAAACTTTGTGTTATAAGCATCGCCTACATAAAACGTTAATTTTTTATTTATAAAATTCGCTTTAGCAAAAGATATTGCCTTTTCCGACAGGTCTAATCCGTAAATAAAATGATCATTATTCTGGGAAAGGAGGGCTGACCCGTATCCTTCCCCGCACGCTATATTAAGAATTCTGTTGCCAATAATGAATTTCTTGGCAAATATATATCTCGCCTTATCTTTATTATAAGAATATTTATTAATATTTTTATTAGAGATTCTTTCTTTCTCAAAAACTTTGCATTTAGAGAAGATCTTATTTAATATTAATTTAATCATTATCTTTATTATCTTCATCAATCAGAATACCTGATCAAGTATGTTTATTATATTAGCATAAAGAAAATACAAGAACAAGCTGTTTCCAGCATAGGAATCTCTGACGAAAAGAGTAGTTACAAAGATCGTTATGAGATTAACTCCGATAAAGATTTTCTTTGATTTTTGTACAACATTGGTGTATATTAAAAAAAATAAGGAGATCATCTATGAAAGACATAAAACTGGTGCTTTTAAGGCATGGAGAAAGTATCTGGAATAAAGAGAATAAATTCACTGGGTGGACAGATGTGGATTTGTCCAGTAAAGGCATAGAGGAGGCAAAGGAAGCGGGCAGGGTCCTGAAGAAAGAAGGTTATGTATTTGATATCGCGTTTACATCTGTCTTAAAAAGGGCTATAAGGACATTGTGGATTGTGCTGGACGAGATGGATTTAATATGGATACCTGTTTACCGTTCATGGAGATTAAACGAAAGGCATTACGGCGCATTGCAGGGCTTGAATAAATCAGAAACAGCGCGGAAGTTTGGAGATGAGCAAGTACTCATATGGAGAAGGAGTTATGATATACCGCCCGAGACTTTAAAGAAAGATGACCCGCGTTATCCCGGAAATGATCCTATATATAAAGATTTGGATGAAAAAGATATTCCGTTGACAGAATGTTTAAAGGATACAGTAAATAGGTTTCTGCCATACTGGCACGAGACTATCGCGCCTGCTATAAAGTCAGGCAAAAAGGTCATTATAGCCGCGCATGGTAACAGTCTAAGGGCCCTTGTAAAATATCTGGATAATGTTTCAGATGAGGCAATAGTGAAATTAAATATCCCTACAGGCATACCTCTATTATACGAACTCAACCCTGATTTAACCCCCATCAAGCGCTACTACTTGGGTGACCCTGAAAAAGTGAGAAAGGCCATGGAGTCTGTGGCCAAACAAGGCAAGGCAAAAAAATAATCCTGACCTGCAACCACAACGGTGAGCTTTAGCCGCGCTTTGTTTTGAAGGGATTTGAAGGGGGTGCCCTTGACGATTGCATATTGGTAATGTATACTTCTTGTTTTAGAAAGAAGGGAGGGTTATATGGACTGGAATTTTGTAGTTATGGAGCCAGTAAAAGAGATGCTGGCAAGGGTGGCCGGGTTTTTACCTACACTTATAGGTGTATTTGTTATACTTATTGTAGGATGGATCATAGCCGGGATCCTTAAGAATGTAGTGATAAAACTATTGAAGCTTATCCAGCTGGATACAGCCAGTGAAAAGTCAGGGCTTACCGATGTATTGAGACGGGGCGGCATAAGGCACACGTTATCTGAATTAATAGGCGTGCTCATCTATTGGCTTGTAATGTTATTGGTATTCATGACTGCCTTAAATGCCTTTGGCATGACAGTTGCAGCTTCATTGCTGGATAAAGTTATTCTGTATATACCCAACGTAATCGCGGCTGTGTTTATCCTGGCCTTGGGTATATTTTTCTCCAGTATGATAGGCACAGTAGTGCGCACAGCTTCCAGTAATTCCGGAGTACCACAGGCAAAATTCCTCGGACAGGTCACACAGACAGTTATCATGATATTTGCCGTGATAATAACTCTGGAACAGCTCAATATCGCGTCGTCTGTATTAAACCTTGCCATAAACATCATATTGGCTTCCATGGGTCTTGCTTTTGCTATAGCGGTAGGACTGGGCTCAAAGGACATTGCAGGCAAGCTGATACAGGATCTTATTGCAAAGATAAAAAATAAATAATAGCTTACCGGACTTCTCTCAGATACATACCCCGTCCGCAGACAGCGGACGGGGTTTTTTAATTGCAAGTTTGCAATTTAATTGCAAGTTTGCAATTTAGTTGTCTATTATATATAATGGTTAATAATGAAAAATAATGAGGGTATCGCTTTAATACTGGTTGTAAGTGTACTGGCTGTTACAGGCATAATGGCGGTTTCCTTTGCCTTTACAATGCGGCTTGAATTAAAGGCCGCGACTAATTATCTTGAGGCAACAAGGGCAACTTATCTTGCCGAGGCCGGCATTGACTACGCCCAGGCAGTGCTTAAGGAAGATGATAGAAAAATAGATAGTTTCGAAGACAAATGGTATACGGTTTTTACTGGTTCTGATATTGATAATGATGGTGACGGAGAAAATGATTCAAAATGGATATATATATATGATGACGCGGGTGACGCGGTAGGCCGTTACGCGGTTTTAGTGAGAGACGAGACAAGTCTTTTGAATATAAATATCGCAAATACGCATAACCAATCTCCTTTAAAACTGACAGAAGGCTGGACACCCTACGAATTGGATCTCAAACAATTTCTTACTTTTTTCAACCTAGCCGATTCCGAAAAAGTTTATGAGGGTATAATTAATCATAGGTATGGCTTGGATGGAGGCCCTGGCGAGGCTGGTGTTGATGATAATCAAAACCAGAGGGCGCTTGGTTCTGACGGGATAGATAATAATGCGGACGGGTTAATCGACGAGGCTGGCGAGGGGATAGATGAGCCAATGGAATTTGTTCCGGATTCGCCTTACGGTGATGATAATCCCTTCCAGACACCTTTTGAACTTGCGAAGATAGGCTCCATGGCCAAGGATAAATTCAACAACATATACGCATATATAACATCTTATTCCGTAGATAAGAATACCGATGTAGAGGGCCGCCTGCGCGAGAATATAAATTTCATGAAGGCCTCATCTTTGGCAATACTCATGGAAGAATCCGGATGCACAGACCCATTTCAGAAAGCGGTTAATATAATAGATGCCTGTGATGAGGATTTTAGCCAGAGCATTGTTACAAAATTATATAGCGGTATATATGCTATAAATAGAGGGCCTATAGGTGACTGGATCTGGAAAAACGGTCATTATGAAAGCGATGTGTCAAAAGGGGATCCACTTGTCATCAGCTGGATGAATTTGCCGGAAGGGGAATATTATATCGGGGTATTCGGTGTCGGGGACGAATTGATCGGGGATATTGATATAAATGGCATGACACAATCATCTGTTAAACACGGAGAGATATTGAGGATAGGCCCTGTTTTGTTTGAAAACAGGATATTGAACCTGACTATTACTAACTCAGAAGAGGATAGAGCCTGTTATTTTTCTCGCCTGGAATTGTATCCGAGGTTGGGACAGGAAGGTTTTAGTTCTTTAGAGGTGCGGGGCATAGAAGGCATAAGGATAAATGAAATAATGGTTAAACCTGTTATTGCCAGAGGCACTTTTAGCGGCCAGGAGCCAGGCGGTGACTGGCATTGGCAGGGAGGTTACTACCAGAATAATGAGCCAAACGGCGGCCGCACAGGCGAGGGGATATGGATATGGAAGGACATACCCGAAGGAACTTATTATGTAAAGTTGTTCGGGAGCGGTTCAGGACAGGCAATAGGAGATGTGGAGATAGATGGTTCTCATTCAAGGAACATGCTGGATGGGGATTTATTTGGAGCTGGCAAGACAGTCAAGGTTAGCAGAGGAAAACTGACTATCAGCGTCCAAAATAATCTTACAACAGGTTCGACATCCTTTAGGTCTATAGAATTGAGCCAGGAGCCTGACGGAGAATGCATAGAACTGGTAAATCTTACACCCAGAGAAGTCGACCTCGGAGGCTGGAGCATAGAAGGGCCAAGTAGAGAGGGGTGGCCTGCCTCTATCCCGTTAGGAACAATTATTCAGCCGCACGGTCATCTAGCTCTTTGTGTGGATAAAGATGATTCTCGGGAAGGCATTGGAAACAATGGAATATCATTTTTATCCATCTGGGGCAAGGAAAGCTCAGTAGAGTTGCATTTTTTACGCTCAATTACCCCTGACTCCGATCTTCTTTCCAACGATGTTTTCCCTGGAGGGAATATAATTACACTAAAAGACCCTATGGGACATATAGTAGATACAGAAGAATACTTTAGCGGGAATGTCAGCTTTAATATAAGCATGGAAAAATCAGACCCCAGCTATATCCTCGACTCTAATTCTAACGGCGTGCCGGATAATTGGTATTCTTCAAAAGCTGAAAAGGGCGCAACGCCAGGGCTGCCGAATGACAATGATGGCATGGAAGAGGAGATAGAGGAGGAGATAATAGAACACGATGTAACAGAGGTCAATGTGAAGAATAAAAATTTCTCATCACCCGGAGAGATTGCCTATGTGGCATTGAGCCTGAAAGAATGGGAGCAAATCTCAATGAGCGATGTTGCAAAGATAGCTGACAGACTGACAGTATTTGGCTTAAGGCTTGAGGCGGAAGGGCATATAGCAGAAGGAGAAGAAGGCGGATGGAAGCTTGTTCAAAGGGCGTTTCCTTATACAGACCATTTTGAAAGCGGTAAAGTGGATTCTATAGGCATGTGGCGCTGGGAATCAAAAGATGGGTTGAAAGACGGATATTATGTCTTGAGGATATTTGGAGAAGAGGAAGAAGAGATATCAGCGTCACTTCATTTAGCCGATGGCACGTGGAGCGCTTTTACCCCTTTTCTTACTCCTGGTCCTGATGGAAGCATACTTTTTGGTAATATAGAAGTCGGAACAGGCAGTCCTATATCCACGCCAAAAGGCACCCTTGAATTAAAGATAAAAAATACCTCTAAGACAGGCGCCGCGCATTTTGATTTTATAAGACTTGACCCTGTAAACTCAATGGATGGCAGAATAAACATAAATACTGCTTCAAAGAAGGTATTGAATGTTTTACCCGGGATCAATGAACAGGTCGCGGATAGCATTATAAGTAACAGGGTATTTGGCAATAAAAACAATCTGGGGTTTGGCATAGGCGATCTAGTTTCAGCGGATGCCTTGGGTTCAGAAGAGTCAGATAAAAAACTCAGGTTTAAACAGATCTCAAATCTTATTACTGTACATTCCGACGTCTATCGTATTATCGTAACCGGTCAAGTCATGGAAAAAGACAAAGTCCTTTCAGAAAAAAAGATCTGGGCGGTCTTTGAGCGGTAAGGCATAAAAGATAAAAAACCCTTGATTTTTTAAGACTGGGAGAATATAATTAATTGTATGGAATTTGAAAGTGCGGAATGGCAAAGCAAGCTTTGCAGCTACATAGAGTTGTAACCGCAAAGCTTGTTCTGCCTAACTTGTGTTGAATATGCTTAATCTATATTTCAATTTCAGAAATATAAATTTACAGAAAAAAGCTATTATATTTTTTATAATAGTCTTTTTTATTTTTATAGGCACTTCCTTGGCCGCTATTTCCAGCAGTAAGAGTTATAAGCTGTATACCGCGGCAGTTGACGGAGGAGGCATGAAAGGGGCCTCCGACAGTTATAATGCTGAAAATAGTATGGGTTTTCCTTTGGGCACCAAGCCCGCCATAGGCACTAATTACAAGATTTACGCAGGTATACTTTCTACCATGAACAGTATACCCACTGTCAACATTACATCTTTTAACGATGGTGAAATTGTTTTAGATGATACTCCGGCACTTAGCTGGTCATATGAAGACAAGGATACAGACCCACAGCGTTATTACCAGGTCCAGGTTTCAAAGGATAATTTTAAGACCTTTATAGTGGACTCTACTCTTATCTCTTCTTCCGATAACAGTTTTACGACCCCAATACTTCCTACAGATGAGCAGGGTATTAGTTACAGGTGGCGTGTAAGGGTCAACGATGGCTATGATTATTCAGGGTGGCAGGTGGCGCAGAGAGGTTTCAGGCTTAGTACAACTGCCCTGGATGCCCCTGTGATATGGGCAAGAGTATCTCCCGCAGGCGCAAATATACCTGCTAAATTATGGCAGGGATGCGCAACGCCTTATCTCTATTGGGAATATCCTGTTACAGGAATAGACGTTGCCGGATACAGCTATGCATGGGGCAGCTTACCTGATGATCAGATTGATACAAAGAGCACGTCCTATCAGGCACAGGGAAACTTACTTAATGATGGCGTAAGGGTGTTTAATCTTAAGGCGCAGAATACAGCTGGAAACTGGACAGAAACCGCTAATTTTGAGATATGGATAGACAGGGGCTCTCCTGTGGTAGGGAATTATTCTCCTTCTAACGGGACTATTATGGCTACTGATGCCCCTACTATTTCCATAAGTGTTTCAGATGATAAAAGCGGCGTTAATCCTGATGGCATAACAATGAAGATAAATCACGCGAGTGTCCAGGCAAGTTATGACCAGAATATTCAAAGCGTAATTTATGTCCCTTCAATACCTTTGAGCGATGGCGACAATGTCGTATCGTTTGAAGTGAGCGATATCGTGGGCAATAAGACCTCGCCGCTGGTCTGGAGTTTCGTTGTGGATACAGCTGCTCCCACTGGCTCGATAATTATTAACAATCAGGATTCGCTTACCAATTCTGTTTATGTAAGTCTAACCATAAACGCGGTTGATTCCAATACAGGCATTAAGAGCATGTCTGTCTCTAATGACGGAGTATTTGATACTGAACCATGGGAGTCGTTTAGCGTTAAAAAGGATAACTGGATATTGCCTGCTATAAGCGGCACGAGAAAGGTCTATGTGAAGTTTAAGGATAACGCGGGTAATACATCCGAGATATTTAATGATACCATAGAGCTTGTAATAATAGCGCCGGACACCATAATAACCAGCGGGCCAAATCTTATTACCGCTTCCACAGAGGCCCTGTTTACATTTAAGGCTACTACAAGCGGATGTGTGTTCAGATGGAAGTTTGACAATGAGGAGTGGTCTGACTGGTTAATCGAGAACTCCGCAAAGAAAGAGGGCCTATCAGAAGGTAATCACTATTTTAAAGTCCAGGCCGCAAAAGACGTAAATAATAACGGCGAAATAGACTCCGATGAGATAGATCCAGTGCCTGAAGAAAGGACATGGACTATAAACACAAAAGGCGCTATAAAGCCAGAATCACAAAAGAAGAAACCATTTAGGTTCTGGAAAGAAGAGTAAAATAGCTCATAGCTCATAGGTCATAGGGGGGTTAGATAAGAAAATTCTAACCCCCTATTTTTTTGTAACTCTTTTGTTTTCAATATGATGAGCTATGATCTATGAGCTATGAGCCAATGCCTTTCCTTGACAAATACTATCAGGTAGTATATAGTTATATCACCCCCTATCAGGGGTTTTTTGTTCTAGGTAAATTATTTTTACAGTATTTAGGAAAGTATAAAATACTTTCCTAAATACTGCTGGAGGAGTTTGAGGGGGTGTAGGCACCCCCTCAAGGGGTAACAGCGGAGAAATGCGACGAATAGGAGCATTGCGGAGCGCCATAGGGGCGAAGCCCCTTTGGACAAGTTACGAGCGAAGCGAGTTAACTTGAAATGGAGTCATTAATGAACGAGGTGCTTTTTATGAAAAAGGTAAAATATTATTCAGCTGAACAGACTGCTCAGTTTCTGGGTATATCCAAACAGACTTTGATAAGATATGAAAATAAAAAGGTATTCCCGAAACCAGGACGTAATGCCCTGAATGGATGGCGCGAGTACACAGAAGACGAGATAAAAAGACTTAAGGCGATAATGGGAAGGACACGGTAGATGCGAAAGTTCAGTAAAAGCTCTATAGGGCTGGATATAGGCAGTCATTTTATAAAGCTCGTAGAACTGAAGAGGTCAGGGGATAATATTATATTAAATAAATTTGGCATAAAGGAGATCCCTAAAGACGTGAAGCTGGACAGGGACAAAATAACATTTCAATTGATATCGCAGTTATTATCAGAGAATAATATAAAAGGCCGCAGTGTTAATATTTGCGCCGCTGGCCAATCTGTCTTTATCAGGTTTGTAAAGCTCCTTCAGGCCAAAGAAGATAAGTTAAGGCAGACCATGAGGTTCGAGGCGCAGAACCAGATACCTTTTTCCATGAACGAGGTCGCATGGGACTGGTGTTTACTTGATACAGGCTCAAAGGCCACAAAGAAGGCGGTTATCGCCGCCATAAAAAAGAATCTGGTAGATGAAATGACCTCTAAATTAAACAGCATAAAGTTATCCACTAGAGTTATCGATGTATCCCCCCTTAGCCTGTATAACTGTATGGTATTTAATGAGGATTACAAGGAAGAAGGCCTGGGTATTATCCTGGATATAGGCACAAAGGCCACAAACCTTGTTATATTTAAAAAAGGCAATATCTGGGTAAGGAGTTTTCCTATAGCGGCCGAGCGCATTGAAGAGGCAAAAGACCAGGGCATAGATGAACTTGCCGGAGAGATAGAGCGTTCCATAGAATATTATTTCATGCAGGAAGGAGAAGAGCTTAAGGGAGAGAAAAAGCTCGACGAATTAATCCTGACAGGCGGGGGCAGCGCTATAGACGGGCTTGAATCCCGCATAGCCGAAAGACTCAATGTAAAACCAAAGACATTTGACCCGTTCAGAAAACTTCGGGTCTCCAAAGAGGTCTTTGCGAGCCTGCAGGAAAAAGGAATCAAGAGCCAGTTTTCGATAGCAGTTGGCTTGGCGCTGCGCGGCCTTACATCTCTTAAGATAGAGATAAATTTTCTTAAAGAGATACTTTCTGTATCCCGTATATCAAGGCAGAAGAACCTGTATACCAGACTTTCCATTATAATGGCCGCGCTGGTAGTGATAAGTTTTTCTGTTTTTATGAGACAGGATTATGCTGTAAAAAGGGTGAAGCTTGACGAGATCGACAAGATGCTGGATCTGTATAATACATACGAGCCAAAGATAAAACAACTGCAGGATAGGGAAGATATTTTAAAGGCAAAAACAGATATCTTATACCAGACCCAAGGCTCAAGGGCTATTTGGCTCTCTGTGTTTAAGGCCATTTCGGATATATTACCTAAAGATGTCTGGATTACAGATGTCTCTGGGATTATGTCGCTGGAACAGAGTGGACTTGGCAGATTAGATTTAGGAGGGAAGGCATTGTCGTACCAGGCTGTTAATAATTTTGTCTCGAGCCTGAAGTCCTCGTCCCGGCTTAGAGAAGTCAAACCCATATCTTCTTCCATAGATACGGACGAGAAGACCGGTGAAGAGATAGTGAAATTCAGCATTACTATGGATGTTGTGACTGGAGAGAGTTAATCATGTTCAAAACAGCCAGAGAAAAGACTATTTTTAAACAGGGCATACTGACGCTTGCGGTTGCAGCGGGGCTCTACTTTTTTGTCCTGAGCCCATTTTTAAAAGAAGGCAGTTCAATATTGGATGAAGAACTTGAACGCAAGACCTTAGAGATGAAAAAGTATATTGCCCGCACAGGCACCCTTCCTTCAAGAGAAGGTTTTGAGAAACTCAAGAAAGAAGAAACTGGCATGAAGTCGAAATTAGAAGAGCTCGAGGATTTTATTGACCCGCAGAAGACACGCATTTCTGAGACAAATAGCGAGGCAGGCCTGTATTTCATAGAAAGGCTCCACGGTTGTATAAAGAAGTTCTCAGAAGAGGCATCCTCCAGAGACATCAAGATTCCTCAAAATCTTGGATTCGGAGACGGGCTTCCAAAAGAAAATATGGTAGACTCTTTATTGAGACAGCTTGAGATAGTTGAGCTGGCAGTTGACACTCTATTAAAAAACAATAGCGTAGAATTTTCGGCTATAAAACCGCTCAAGGCAATAGATTATATAGAACCCTTAAGCAAAAAGGTGTTTTATACAGAATTACCTGTGCAGATATCTATAAAGACCGGTACCGAGGCCTTTATAGGGCTTCTGGTGGGGCTAAAAAATGCCAGCCCGCCTGTTTCAGTGAAAGAAGTACACATCAGAAGCAGCGAAACAGGTGTTGATCAGATAGAAGCCAGTCTTGTATTGAGCACGTTTAAGATAACGAGGGCCAAGGATAATGATTAAAGAAAAGATAATATTTTGGCTTCTTGCAGCAATCTTTGCCGCTATTTTGATACTTGGCCTTACCTCGCAGGGCAATAAAAAGGCAGCGGTAGAAGAGTTGAAACAAGATATAGAGCTGGTTTCTAAGAGGTCAAAGGTCAAGATAAAAGAAGAAAGAGATAAATGGGATTTTGTAAAGATGAAAGTTGCTGAAGATATCGAAAACTATAAAAGTCTCCTGGACAGAAGCCTGTTTTTCAGGATAAAGCCTGAAGAAAAGATTAAAAAGGCCGAACCTATACCTGTTAAAGAGCTCCCTAAAAAGGCCGTACTTAAATATAAAGGCAGGGTGATGATGGGCGCAAAGGTCATGGTGATTATAGAGGATCAGAATACAGGCAAAAGCTCCTTTGTCCAGGAAGGTGACATGGTTGGAGATTTTCTTGTATCCAGCATAGACGAGAGCAGTGTTGTCCTGAAGAAGAAAGGCGGCGAAGAAGTAATATTGAGCGCTGTCAAAAGAGAGGATAAAGAGAAAAGCAGCGCTAAAGATGAAGGGCCGGAGTCTAAAGGTAAATGAAAAACAAGAAAATCGCTTTCGGCGATAACTTTCTGAGATTTTCAGTGGTTGGAATTTTGCTTTTTGAAATTCCATACCATAAATTATTATGTAAAATAAGCGTTTTTATGCTAGTGGGCGTATTTTCGTCCATATTTTTTAGTCAGGCCTTTGCCTTGGCTTCGCCGTCGGCTTACAATAATAGGGCCGCGATGTATTCAAGGGTCGATCTTCGCAAATATTTTGAAAAAGCCATGTCTCTTTTTGAAAGCGGTAAATATGAAGAAGCTATTGCTGTGTTTGAAAACCTGATGGCTATAGAAAAATCCCAGAACGAATCATATTTCACGCCTTTTGCCGAGATCTATATTGAGAAATCAAAGGACAGGCTCAGCGAGAGACTTGTTCTGGAGGATAGAAAATGGGCCAGGATGAAAAACGATGTTATAAGCGAAGCGGAAAAGGTTGTTCAGCAGGAGGCAGAGAAGAATGTAAGAAAGGCCAGCGAAGAGGAAGAAAAGCGCATTAAACGCGAAGAGGAGTTAAAAAGAAGCTCTGCCGAAGAAACTGAGAAAAAAAAGGCGCTTGAGCTGGAAAAAAAGGTACGGTCCACATACGAGAGGGCCCTTGGATATTATAACGAACAAAATTACCCGGCTGCCATAGTGGAATTTAAAAGAGTCAAGGAATTGGATCGGGAAAATAGACTAGCCAGCCAGTCAGATTCTTTTATAGAAAGGGCCCAGGCCCAGATAAAAGAAAACGAAGAAAAGGAATTATTGGTCAGGATGGAGGCGGCCAGGGAGGCTAATATGGAATTAGAACAGGAAAAGAAACGCCTGGCGCTTAAAGAAGAGTTAAGGCTAAAGCAGAAAGAGAAGATGGACAGGCAGAAAACGAGACTTAGGAAGATTTTCGAGGCAAGGCTTAAAGATCGGATAATAAGGGAGAAGATAGCTAAATTAGACGGGTTGATGAATACCATACGCCAGCAGGTAAGAGACAATAACTTTGAGGATGCGGAGAAAACACTGACGCAGGCCATGGAAGAATTCCCTGAAAACGAGAGATTTAAAGATATAGGGCATTATATAGAATTGCAGAAAATACATCTTGAAGAAAAGGCATTGGGTAGAGCCAGGGAAATCACAGAAGAAAAGATGCTTCTGGAAGTAGCGAAGAAACATTTACTTCCTGAGATAAAGACAGGGACTCTGGAAAACAAGAAGAAGATAACCCCCATCGTGAAAGTGCCTGAGGTGAGGCAGAGGCTCGGGATACCCATAAGCGTGGATTTTAAAGATGTGGAGCTTGATTATGTGCTTTCTTTTTTATCAGATGCCACAGGCGTAAATATAGTGCCTTCAAGTGAGATAGAGATGTCTGAAAAAAAGGTGACCATGAAGATAAAAGATATGCCGCTTGAGGATGCCCTGAGGTATATATTGAAAGCCCAAGATCTTGTTTACAGGATAGAAGAGGACGCGGTATGGGTCGCGACCAAAGAAGAGCTGAAAAATGAAAGCATAGATACCAGGGTATATTTTTTGAACCAGGGCATAGGCAGGTTTACTGACTTTAATGTTTCTTCTGGCGGTAAAGACTCCAGCGCATCCTCTACGGAGGTGAAGACGGTTAAAGATATCCTCGAGAATGCCGTGGATTGGCCAAAGGACTCTAAATTGACGCTGGATGAACGCACAGGAGCCCTGATAATAAGCAATATACCTTCAAACCTCGAAACAATAGAGAATCTTCTTTATACATTGGATGTTACGCCTGTGCAGGTATTGGTCGAGGCCAGGTTTTTAGAGGTAAAGGTTACTGATACGGATGAACTTGGCATAGAATGGAAGCTCAATAGTGATTGGGGGGTTAAACAGACTAACTCAAAACAGAATATACATGGATTTTCTTCCGGAGGCGGAGTGGATTTTTCAGATTTTACAAGATCAGACGAAGGCTTTAATCTTACATACCAGGGGATCCTGAGCCACCCGCAGTTTCAGGCCGTGATGCATGCCCTAAATGAAAAGCAGAATGTGAAGACTTTGTCCGCGCCGAGGATAACAACGTTAAATAATCAGAGAGCGACAATAGAAGTTATAGACGAATATATCTATCCTACAAGGTATGAGGTTAGTCTTGTGCAATTCGATATAAACGGAGATGGAGATTTTGATGACGCGGGTGAGACAGAATGGGCTAATATACCACAGGATTTCGTAACCAGAGACGTAGGCATCTTATTACATGTTAAACCGAGCGTTGGCGCGGACAATAAGACTATCACCCTGGCATTGACTCCGGAAGTAAGCGAGGATTCAGGTTCTTTTTCCTATTCAGGAGATGTTTCAATACCGCAATTCAAGACAAGAAATCTCTCGACGAGTGTTATAGTTGAGAGCGGAGAGACAGTGATGCTGGGAGGGCTTATAAAAGAGACAGATACCAATATAAAGACAAAGGTTCCATTGCTGGGGGATCTGCCGTTTGTAGGCGGGTTATTCAGGAAAAGCATAGACAGCAAAGAGCGCAGGAATCTTTTAATATTTGTTACAGCCACTGTTCTAAATAAAGAGGACAATATAATGGCAAGCGTACCGGTTTCGCCGCAAGCTGACCAGGTAGGGCGGGAACAATGATAAAAAGGCGCGTCTTTACAGTATTTTTATTAGCTGTCTTTTTTGCCGGTATAGTGTCTGTATACGCTTATGAAGTAAGGTCACTTAGAGACGGTTCTGATGTAGATAAGTTTTCTGTGGTCCTGGTGCCCGAGATAAGAAAGAAGCTCGAGACTCTCATAACCGTGGATTTCAGGGACGTAAGCCTTGGCTATGTTATTGATTTTCTCTCGGACGCGACAGGCGTGAACATCATTTTAGGCAATAGCGTTAAACCGGATGAAAAAAAAGTGACCATACGCGTGAAAGATATGCAGCTCGAGGGCCTTTTGAAGTATATTTTCAGGAATGAAGGGCTGGCCTATAGGGTTGAGAAGAATGCTGTGTGGGTGGATACATTTGACGCAATGGAAGAAGAGACGCCAGAGACCAGGATCTATTATTTGAATCAGGGCCTGGCCATGTTTACTGAATTCGATCAGAGTGTTTCCGGTGACATAAGCAGTGGACTCGGCGGTGTAGCCAGCATATCAAAGGTAAATACAATTAAGGACGTGCTTGAGAATGCTGTGGCATGGCCGAGTGACTCCAAGATAAATTTAGATGAACGCACAGGCGCCCTGATAGTGACGAACACGCCGTCTAATTTAAAGGTTGTAGAAAAGATTCTTTATAACCTTGATGTAGACGCGGCCCAGATCCTCATAGAGACGAGATTCATAGAGGTAGATGTGACAGACCTGAGCGAATTGGGCGTTAATCTAACACTGGATACTCCGTTGGTGTTTTTTAAGGATGATGGTGCGGCAGTGACGCAATTATCAGGCGGTACAGGCTCAAGTTTTTCGGCCTTTACTGGCGCGCCCAATGAAGGGCTTAACCTTACATATCAGGGTATGCTTACAAAACCCCAGTTTTCAGCAGTGCTGCATGCCCTTCAGAGAAAGACAAAACTCAAGACGCTTTCAGCCCCGAAGATTACAACCTTGAATAATCAGACTGCTACAATAGAGATAGCTGACGAATTTGTATATCCATCCAGATATGAGCCGACCCTGATAAAACAGGACCTGAATAACAACGGGACTTTTCTTGACGTGGTTGACGGCGTGAGGGAGACAAGGTTCGTAAATGTGCCGCAGGGGTTTGAAACAAGGGATATAGGCATTATACTTAAAGTGACGCCCAGCGTGGGCGCTGATAAAGAGACCATAACATTGACATTAAATCCAGAGGTGAGCGAGGCAACCCCTGATGCCTTTACTTTTAGCGGAGAAGTAAAATTACCGAAGTTTACCACAAGGAATTTGAATACTAATATAGTTGTGAAAAACGGCGATACTATTGTCCTTGGCGGCCTGGTTAAGGAGACAAGGACAAATACGCGGACCAAGGTGCCGTTTCTGGGAGATATACCTTTATTGGGAGGGTTGTTTAGAAAAGATTCAGACAATGTCCAGAGAAAGAATCTTTTAATTTTTGTGACAGCGAGTATCCTAAGCCAGAAAGGCGAGAGATTACAATGATTGCGTGGAAGTTCAAAGAACCGCAGGATTGGTAACACAAGGCGGTGACTGCGCCATCTTACCTGTCCCGGGCAAAGTCCCGAGCTTGTCGAGGGGCAAAGTCGAGGGATGACGCTTAATTGTAGGAATATAAGGAGAATGCAAAAATGAATAAAATAGTAAATATAAAAGACGTTGCCAGGGAAGCCGGAGTTTCAATAGCAACTGTTTCAAGAGTCATGAATAAACTGTCTACCGTAAAAAGATCGAATAAGATAAAGGTCGAAGCCGCTGTAAAAAATCTGAAGTTCAATCCTAATGTCAGCGCGCAGCGCCTGGCGTCAAAATACAATAACGCCATAGGCCTGATTATACCGAGATATACTGACATATTCCATTCTTTCTACGCGCTGCAGGTCCTGCAGGGCGTGGGTTTGGCTGTCGAAAGACTAAATCTGGACCTCTTACTGCATATTACTAATGGCGAAAGTTTCCTGAATCTGTCAGCGGTAGGAGGGGTCATTTTTTCTGATATTATAGGTAACGAGGAGCAGGTGGATAATATACTGGAGAGAAAAGTGCCGTGCGTTATTATGAATTATCTGACAAAAGATCTGCCTGTATCCTGCGTGGCCGTAGACAATTTTAACGCAGGCTTTAAGGCCACAGAGTATCTTATAAAACAGGGTCATTCCATGATCGCTACTATCACAGGGGAACTGAAATCTCAGGTAGCCATAGACAGGTTGGACGGTTATATTAAGGCCTTGGAGAAAAACAGTATAGAAAAAAAAGGCAGCTATATCAGTTATGGAGATTTTGGTAGAGCTTCAGCTATAAAAGCGACAAAAGAGCTTATAAAATTAAAAAAACCTCCCACGGCCATATTCGCGGCAAGCGATGAAATGGCTGTTGGTGTTATACAGGTCTGCCTGGAAGCCGGAGTCAGTGTACCCGGAGATATGTCTGTAATGGGTTTTGATGATAATCCCTTGGCTTTGAGTTTTTCTCCCATTCCTATTACTACTATGAGACAACCGCTCCATAAAATGGCCATGGTAGCTACAGAAACATTGCATAACATATTAACCGGCAAGAGCAAGGGCTGTAAGAAGATAGTCCTGCCGGTTGAACTCATAGAGCGCAATTCCTGCCGATCGTTAACCTGATTTTATGCTTAGGTTGACAATTTAGATATTCAATGTAAAATATAGCTATATCCAAAGCTTACCTTCCTTAACTTAACGATTCTTACAATGTAAGTTTCGTCAAGTTAAGAGCGTTATGATTAAATCTATTCTTGAAGAAATACTTTCCGGGAAAGAGTTAGGATTTAGAGAAGCAGAGAAACTCCTGGCCGCCAAAAGCGAAGATTTATTACTCCTGATGCATACTGCTGATTTAATACGGAGGAAATTTTGCGGCAATAAGATGGATCTGTGTTCTTTGATTAACGCCAAGAGCGGATTATGTTCGGAAGATTGCGGATTCTGCAGCCAGTCGTCGAGATATAAGACAGGGCGCAAGACTTATCCGCTGGTAAGTGTCAGTAAGATGATAGGCTCAGCCAAGGCCGCGAAAAAACAAGGCGCATCAAATTTTTGCATTGTAATAAGCGGAAAAGGCCCTACCGAAGAAGAATTTGAAAAAATAAAAGAGGCTATAAGGAAGATAAATAAAATAGTTCGTATCAAGGTAGATTGTTCTCTCGGCAAGCTTAACATAGGGATGATTAGAGAGTTAAAGGCGCTGGGGATTGACAGGTTTAACCATAATCTGGAAACGTCGCGGGGATTTTACAAAAATATATGCACTACGCATTCCTATGACAGCAGGCTAAGCATGGTTGGTATGCTGAAAAAAACAGGAGTAAGGCCGTGTTGCGGCGGTATAATAGGGCTGGGAGAAGGCCCTGAAGAAAGATTAAATCTGGCATTTACGTTGAAGGAGATGAACATAGGCTGTGTTCCGGTAAATATTTTTAATCCGGGAAAAGGCACCCCGCTCGAGCATGTTAAACCCGTTGAGCCATTAGAGGCGATTAAGACAATAGCGGTCTTCAGGCTGATCTTGCCTAAAGCAATAATAAAGGTAGCAGGCGGCAGAGAGCAGGGCCTGCGGGACTTACAGGCCATGGCATTTATGGCAGGAGCAAACGGCATGATCATAGGAGGGTATCTCACGACAAAAGGAAGGTCTGTGGAAGAGGATTTACAGATGGTAAAGGATCTTGGTTTTGAACTTAATAGGAGGGATTATGAAGAAGATTAAGATTGCGGTGCTGGGAGCAGGAGGCATTGGCAGGGCGTGTCTTGAAGTCGCGGCAAAAAAAAGAGAGGCAAAAGTTGTAGCTATTTGCGATTCGCGCGGATATTTATATTGTAAGGACGGAATAACTGTAAATGACCTTAGTAAGATGAAACCTTCAAAGGATTCGATACGCGAGATTATAAAGCTCAAAGATAGATATGACGGAATTTTTGCCGCTCTTCCAAATCTGCCAAATGAATTCATCCCCGGCGTGTTAAAACGCTTTATAAAAGCAGGTTATAGCGGAGTCTTTACCTGTGCGTTAAAACGTACGAGCGCAATGAGGTTGATGATGAGATTGAGCCCGGGATTAAAGAGGAATAAGAGCGTGTATATAGCCGGATGTGGCGCGACACCTGGCATTTTGTCAGCCGCGGCAGTTTTGGCGGCGCAGTCGTTTACAAAGATCGAAGATGTGAATATTTGGTGGGGAGTAGGTATTTCCAACTGGGACGCGTACAAGGCAACAATCAGAGAAGATATCGCGCATCTGCCGGGGTATACAGTTAACAGGGCAAAAAGAATGACTGATGAAGAGGTGGAACAACTCTTGAATAAGACAGATGGAAGGCTTGTTCTTCGCGATATGGAACACGCTGACGATATACTGCTTAAAAAAGCAGGTGTTATTGATTCTCTTGATAAAGTTTCAGTAGGCGGTGTGATGGATACACGGCATGCTAAAAAACCGGTTTCTACCACAATGACACTTACAGGCGTTACCTTTGAAGGTAAACGATCCTGCCACAGATTTATACTCGGAGATGAGACTTCCATGGCAGCCAATGTGATAGGGCCTGCTCTTGGCTATATGAAACGAGCGCTTTGGCTTAAGAAGCACAGAATATACGGCATGTTTGGCTCAACAGAATTCATGCCCATGGTAGTAAGATAGGGTAGAATTTTTTAATTATGGTTGGCTTGGATTTATTGCTACAGCAGGAGCTGGATGAATTAAGGAAACTCGGGCTCTTCAAGGAGATGAAGAGAATTGATTCAGCCCAGGGCCCTGTTGTAAAAATCGACGGACGAGAAGTAATCCTTTTTTCCTCTAATAATTATCTCGGTTTAGCAAACCATCCAGAAGTAATAAAGGCTCAGATTGATGCTGTAAAAGAATTTGGCGCAGGCTCCTGCGCATCCCGCCTTATTTCAGGCAATATGAGCCTGCATGAGGAACTTGAGCGGGAAATAGCTGATTTCAAAAACACAGAACGCTCGATTGTTTTTCCGACCGGGTATATGACTAATGTAGGCGCCATAAGCTCTCTTGTCCGGGAAGATGACCTTGTGATATGCGACAAACTGAATCATGCCAGTATCTTTGACGGCGTCAGGCTGAGCCGCGCAAGGCTCAGGGTTTATCCGCATAAAAATCTAAGAAAATTAGAAGAGATCCTAAAAAAAGAAACAGCGTATAAGAAAAAACTGATTATTACAGACGGTGTTTTCAGTATGGATGGCGATATAGCGCCTATTCCTGATCTGGCGAGGATCGCAAAAAAATTTAGCGCGATGTTAATGATAGACGATGCTCATGCTGCCGGCGTTCTTGGTGAAACAGGCAGGGGCACATGCGAGCATTTCGGCATAAAAGAAGGTGTGGATATACAGATGGGGACGCTCAGTAAGGCATTTGGTTCGTTAGGCGGGTATATAGCAGGATCCAGATCTCTTGTAGAGTATATACGTAACAGGGCAAGATCTTTTATATATACCACTGGGCTGCCTCCCGCAATAGTCTCAGGTTGCATAAAGGCCATAGAAATAGCAATAAAAGATAAAGATTTAAGAAAAAGATTATGGCAAAACGCGGAAAGATTTAAAACAGGCTTAAAAGGTTTGGGTTTTGACACAATGGGATCGGAGACTCAAATAGTGCCTGTATTGACAGGAGATGTTTCCAGTACAATGAGGACAGCTGAAAGATTATTTGATATGGGTATATTTGCGCCCGGCGTAAGGCCGCCTACAGTGCCTAAAAATAAATGCAGGATAAGGGTTTCTATAATGGCCACGCATAAAGATACCCATATTGATAAAGCCATAGATGCTTTCCGGAGGCTAAAGAATGAGGGGATTTTTTATAACAGGGACTGATACAGGCGTTGGAAAGACAGAAGTCGCGGCGTGCCTGGCAAGGTATTTCTCGCGTAAAGGGCTAAAGGTAGCTGTGATGAAACCAGTGGCAACAGGTGTCAGGAGGGCTTGTTCTGACGCCAGGATTTTAAAAAAAGCCGCCTATTTCAAGGCAGATTTAAATCTTATAAACCCGGTGGCATTAAGATATCCGCTGGCGCCTCTTGCGGCAGGGAGACTGGAAAAAAAGAAAATAGATTTGAGTATTATATGGCAGAGTTTTGAGGAGCTTTGCTCGAACAGAGATATTATGATAGTAGAAGGCATTGGCGGATTGATGGTACCTTTAAAAAAGACAGGGAAAAGAATATTTTATGTGCGCGATATGATATCAAAAATGAAATTGCCTGTTATCCTAGTCGCAAGGCCGAACCTCGGCACAATAAACCACACGATTATGACCATAGGCATGCTAAAGGCTGAAGGCATAACGATAGCCGGCGTGATATTTAATTATGCCAGCCGCATAAAAAAAGATCTTGCTGTAAAAACAAACCCTTCAATAATAGAAGAACTTTCAGGCATTAATGTCCTGGGGGTTGTTTGTTATAATAGGGATAGAAGAAGAAGGAGGATAAGATGGTTAAAGAAAATAAGGCCCTGATATTCGCGATAGGTTTTATCTGCGCATGGCTCCTTTTCTCAGTTTTTTCAAAAAGGGTAACCTGCCAGCCGTTACTTCCCGCTAATTTATTGTTTTCAGGAGAAAGCAATGTGATGTATTTTTTGGACAAGGATAACGCGATAGTTTACAGATATGATACGCAGGGCCGCATGACGCGAAAATACGTTATAAGCGAGTTAGGAAAGCACCTGAAGATGAAATAAGCCAATGCTATATCTAAGTCAGCCTGAGATCATTCGGCACTGAGAACTTCCGTTGTCCGATGCGATTTATAACTCGTCTGCGCTTGTTCGTCTTTTTGCTCTGGCAAGGGCACAATGTAGGTGACCCTTAAGGGTCACCTACATTGTGGATAAGTCAAATTTAATATACGTTATATTAAAATTGACCGAGATAGCTCAGGGTGTTAGAATAGGTAATTATGAAAATAAAGGAAAGATTTTTAACTACCGGCATAGGCAGTCTGCCGTATCTGGACGCCATAAAAGGTGTCAGGGAGATATGCGCTGGATTTGATATACCTTTCTGGCCCCAGCTTCCCAAAAAGGGATTTAAAGAAAGCATGTATGTCCAGTTTGCCGAGGGCCTGCCAGCCTTAATAATAGATGAGAAAAATCGGAAAATATTCGTAGATACTACAAAAGATCTGAGCGAAGGGCTGGGAAAGATATATGAGACATACCTCTCGGGTGACTATGAGCTGCTTGGTCTTTCAAGAGAATCAGCGGAAGGATTTTATAAATTTCTTGAGCTGGCAGGAGGATTTAATCCTGGTTATGTAAAAGGCCAGATCACAGGTCCTGTCAGTTTTGGCCTCAGCGTGGTTGATGAGAAAGGTAAATCGATTATATATAATGACATGCTTAAGGAAGGTTTTATCAAACTACTGGAGATAAAGGCTGGTTTTCAGATAGCGAGATTGAAAGAAATTTCCAACAATGTTATCATTTTCATCGATGAGCCTTACCTGACAAGTTTTGGTTCGAGCTTTGTGAGCATAGAGCGCCAGGAGGTTATTTTGATGCTGAATTCCATCATAGAGAAGATACATTCCAAAGGCGCATTGAGCGCGATTCATTGTTGTGGCAATACAGACTGGTCGCTCCTTGCGGAGACAGAAGTTGATGTTATAAATTTTGATGCCTATGCCTATGCCGAGGGCCTTTCACTTTACCCCGATGAGATAACAAGGTTTTTAAAAAGAGGCGGCTATCTTGCGTGGGGCATAATCCCGACGTCTGAAGCAGTCGTAAAAGAGACAGAAGAGACGCTTTTTTTCAGGCTTTCCGCTGAGATAGATAAGCTGGAGAAGAAAAAGATTTCCCGGGATTTATTATTATCCCGTTCCCTTATCACGCCAAGCTGCGGGATGGGTACGCTTTCTCAGGATCTGGCAGGCATTATTATTAATAAACTTGCTCTTGTCTCCAGGCAGGCCAAGGATAACTTACAATAACCGCTACCTACCCTTAAAATTAGGCAATTTTCAAAACCTCGTTAAAATGAAATGACAAAATAGGCTTTTATAATAAATTCTATATGAAGCATATTAAAGTAAAACTCCCGATGCGAAAAAGCAATACAATTCTTGCGCTGGGCGCGCAGTCAAAGGGTAGTTTTTGTTTTTTGAACAAGGATAACGCCTATTTTTATGAGTCTTTCGGGGACATGGGAGACATGGAAAATTTTGCGAATTTCCAGCGGCATATAAAGAGAGTTCAAAATAGAATCAGAATTAAACCGGATATAGTAGCCTGCGATCTTCATCCCGAATATATTACATCAAAATATGCAAACAAGATGATGCTCGGGAAAGTAAAGAATGTTCAGCACCACGAAGCGCACATAGCAAGCTGTATAACTGATAATGAAGTTAGCGGCAGAGTAATAGGTGTCGCGTTTGACGGTACAGGTTTTGGCTTGGACGGGAATATCTGGGGCGGAGAATTTTTTATTGGTACTGTAAAAAAATTTAAAAGGGCCGCGCATTTAAAATATATCCCTATGCCAGGCGCTGAAGCAGCTGTCAGAGAGCCATGGCGCATGGCAGTAAGTTACCTTTATAGTACATACGGCAGGAGGCTTTACATTTCGGCCGGGGAATTTGTCAGCAGATTAGATAAGCAGTCAATAGAGCTTATCTCTCAGATTATAGACAAGAAGATAAATTCCCCGCTTACATCCAGCATGGGAAGGCTATTTGACGCTGTTTCGTCGCTGGCAGGGGTTTGCGATAAGGCGGATTATGAAGGCGAAGCGGCGATTGAACTAGAGAAGGCTGTCAGCTGTCAGCTATCGGATATCAGCTATAAGAGAGGATACGATTTTAAGTATTTAGACAGCAAAGGATTAATTATAATTGATTGGGCGCCTGTGATTAAAGGGGTTGTTGAGGATTTGAAAAGTAAAAAGAGTAAAAGTGAGATTTCATTGAAATTTCATAATGCTGTTTGTCATATGGTAAAAGATGTTTGCCTCTTATTGAGAAAGAAATACAGGGTAAACAAAGTATGTCTGAGCGGCGGGGTATTTCAGAATAGCTATTTGATAGCGCGCATTAGGCTTCTTCTGGTAAAGGAGAGATTCAATGTGTATTGTCATAAAAGCTTACCTGCCCACGATGGGAATATTGCTTTGGGTCAGGCAGTTATGGCCGCGGGGAAATAGATATGTGTCTGGCGATTCCAATGAAGATTTTAAAAATAGAGGGCGACAGGGCGATTGTGTCTGCCGGAAAGGTGGAGCGCAAGATAGGCATAAATTTTCTCAGCAGCCCCAGGATAGGGGATTATGTCATGGTGCACGCGGGTTTTGCCATAGAAAAACTTGATCCTAAAAAAGCTGAAGAAACCCTTCGCATGCTTAAAAGTATATAGCTTGGTTATATTGAAAGACTACAAGATTTGCAGCGCAAGACGCTGCAACTACACTACACGTATATGGCGCCTAATCGAAGATGAAATACATAGACGAATTCAGGGATACTAAAATCGTAAAGAGTCTGTCGGGAGCTATATCAAGAACGGCCGAAGGCCTAAAGCCCCTTAATATAATGGAGGTGTGTGGTACTCACACAATGGCCATATGTAATTTTGGTATAAAAGACATACTGCCCGATAGCGTAAATCTTATTTCAGGGCCTGGCTGTCCTGTCTGTGTCACGCCCAAGTCTTATATTGATAAGACAATAGCCTTATCAAGGAACCCCAAAGTTATTTTAACGACTTTCGGAGACATGACAAGAGTGCCTGGTTCAAATTCCAGTCTAGCGGAAGAAAAGGCAAAGGGGAGACATGTCAGAATCGTATATTCTGTGCTGGACGCGGTAGAACTTGCTCAAAAAAATCCAGATAAAAAAGTGATTTTTCTGGGCATAGGATTTGAGACTACCTCTCCAACAGTTGCGGCCAGTCTTGTATACACGAGAAAGAAAGATCTGAAAAACTTTTTTGTGTTTTCAGGGCATAAGGTTATATTGCCCGCAATGGAGGCTCTGGTAAAAGGCGGAGACGTAAAGATAGACGGGTTTCTTTGCCCAGCCCACGTGAGCACTATTATAGGAGCCCGGCCTTACGCGCTTATAGCAGGTAGATATAAAATCCCGTGCGTTATAACAGGGTTTGAGCCAGTGGATATACTGCAGGGCATATGGATGATCTTAGAACAAATAAGATTAAAAAGAGTGAAAGTTGAAAATCAGTACACAAGAGTGGCAAAAAATTCTGGCAACAAAAAAGCCCTCGCTTTAATAAACGAGGTTTTTTCGATTAAAGATTCTGAATGGCGGGGTATTGGGACAATCAGGCGAAGCGGCCTTTTTCTTAATAGCAAATATTCAGGCTTTGACGCTGAAAAGGTTTTTCCGACGAGACCTTTAAAGACAAGGCCTGATACAGGCTGTATCTGTGGCAGTATCCTTAAAGGTATAAAAGTGCCTTTTGACTGCCCCTCATTCGCGAAGACATGCGCTCCTGAAAAACCAAAAGGCGCATGCATGGTCTCAAGCGAAGGCAGCTGCGCGGCATATTATAGGTATAGAAGATGAAGAGAATAACTCTCGCTCATGGCAGCGGCGGAAGATTAATGCATGATTTAATAAAAGAGGTATTCGTTAAAGAACTGGGCAACCCTCTTTTGAATAAATTAGGAGACGCGGCTGTTTTTAAGGCAGGCTATAAACTCGCGTTTACAACAGATTCATTTGTTGTCAGCCCAATATTTTTTCCGGGAGGGGATATCGGAAAGTTGTCGATCTGCGGGACGGTAAATGATTTATGCGTGAGTGGCGCAAGGCCGAGATATTTGTCATGCGCTGTTATTGTAGAGGAGGGGTTTGGTTACACTGATCTGGAAAGGATAGTGTTATCGGTAAGGATGGCCTGCAGGAAGGCAGGGATCGATGTGGTCACAGGGGATTTTAAGGTCGTTGAAAAAGGCGCCGTAGATAAAATTTTTATAACTACATGCGGGATAGGAGAGGTTTACAAACATACAAAACTTTCTGTAGAGCGTATAAGGCCGGGCGATAAAGTTATTACAAACGGGACAATAGGTGATCATGGCGCAGCAGTGCTTCTGGCCAGAGAAGAGTTAAAATTTAAGGCAAGAATTTCCAGCGACTGCGCTTCTCTTGATAGCCTGATAGCGTCCATTATAAGCAGTGATATTAAGTTCATGAGAGACCCCACGCGCGGAGGTATTGCTACTACCTTAAATGAAATATCCGCTGAGGCAGGGTATAATATTTGCCTGGCCGAATCGAGCGTGCCTGTCAAAGAGAGCGTAAGGGCCTTGTGTGAAGCGCTGGGCATGGATCCTTTATATATGGCCAATGAAGGCAAGGTTGTAGCCATTGTTGCTTCTCAGGCCGCGTCGAGGATATTATCTAAAATGAAAAAACACCCTCTTGGCGGGAAAAGCGCTATAATCGGTGAGGTCAAAAAAGAGAAAGGCAAAAAGGTTTATCTTGAGACAAGGATAGGCGGGAAAAAGATAATTGACATGTTGAGCGGAGAACATCTTCCGCGCATTTGCTAATGCCTTATTTCAAAAGACCAATTGCCTAAACAGGAGATACATAGATGCATGAAATTGGACTGGTTGATGATATTGTTCGCACAATAAAAGACAGACTCAAGGCCTTAAAGGATTCAAAGGTCAAGGTTGTTAATATATGCATAGGCGAACTGGAACATGTAACAGTGGAACATTTTAAGTTTCATTTCATGGAGCGGATAAAAGGGACTTTACTTGAAGAAGCCACGTTAAATTTTAAAAAGATAGAGGCAAGATTCAAGTGCGGAAACTGCGAGAATGAATTTTCAGCTGAAGAGGGAATCGCGGGCTGTCCACGCTGCGCAAGCAAGGTAAATGATATTATCTCAGGTTCCGGGGTTTATGTAGAGTCCATAGAAGTTAGTGAGGTCAAGGCCTGACATGGCTTACCAAAAAAGATTTTACAGGAAATGGGTTAAGGCGAAAGGCCTTATTACGCGTGAGGTTATAGTAGGGGAAACTGATCTTTTTGTCTCTGCCGGAAAAGATGTAAGCGGGATTGCCGAGGATTTGGTTAAAAAATACAGGGGCCAGATAGAGGATTACATAAAGACACGTGCTGATTTTGAAACGAGCCTTAAGCCTCTAAAGCTAGATCCTGATTCCTCAGATATCATAAAGGAAATGACGCGTTCGTCTGCGCTGGCAGGAGTTGGCCCCATGGCCAGTGTTGCTGGCGCGATAGCTGAATTTGTCGGAAAAACTCTCCTGGAAAGCACAAAAGAAGTAATAGTAGAAAACGGAGGGGATATTTTTATAAGAACTGAAATCGAACGAACCATAGCCATTTATGCGGGAGAATCCCCTCTAACTAATAAAATTTTTATAAAGATAAAACCGGAAGAAACACCGCTCGGTATCTGTACTTCGTCTGGTACAGTAGGCCATTCTTTAAGCTTTGGAAATGCCGATGCCTGTGTTATAATATCTAAATCCACATCTTTGGCTGATGCTGTCGCGACAGCTGCTTGTAATAGGGTAAAAAAAGCCGAGGATATTAAGGCCGCTCTTAATTTCGCTGTTTCTATAAAAGGTATCAAGGGCGCGCTGATCATTTACGGCAGGGATTTTGGGGTGAGGGGAGATATAATATTAGACGGAGGCAGCTGTGGTATCCAGGCGAATTGTTCTAAAATTTCCGCACAGACTCGTTGACCAGCCCATAGTATACAAAATGGTAAAGGACTTTGACCTTCAGTTCAATATACTTAAGGCATATGTTACGCCAAGGGAAGAGGGATTATTGGTTCTTGAGCTGACTGGAGAACAAAAGAATTTTGACAAGGCAATTAAATACGCGAAATCAATAGGCGTGACAGTTCAACCTCTTTCAAAGGATATAAAGAGAAACGAGTCAAAGTGTACCCATTGCGGCGCGTGTGTGCCAATATGCCCGACCGAGGCCCTTGTAATAGAACCCGCTACGCGCAAGGTGCTTTTTTACAATGATAAGTGTATTGCGTGTGAATTGTGCATAAAGGCCTGTCCGCCTCGGGCCATGGAGTTACACTTTTAATAAGCGCGTAACTTGATATAGTAGGAAATTCCTTTTTGTAGGCACACATTAGTAGGGGACCCTTAAGGGTCCCCTACTAATGTGCTTAACTTGATAGTATAGTATAGGAATTTTCTTTTTACAAGCAGCGCAAGGCGCTGCAACTACAGCCTAAACTGTAGCCGCGGCATCTTATGCTGCTTAACTTGACTTAGTTTCCAGTAAAAACCCCTTGACATAAAAAGATCTTTGTATTATAGTCAAAAAGAAGTTATTTTTTATTTTTTTCAAAGTTTGTGATAATTTTCACAAACTTTGATTCCAGAGGTTAATTTTCTTGGATACTTACTTTATCAATAGGCCCAACCTGGATAGATTCGTAAAAGCTCTTTCCAGGACATACAAGGCCTATGCGCCTGTAAAGTCGGGCGACCACAGGTATTATAAAAAGGTGGGAGATGAGGGGTTGGGTGAGGCTATTCTCGGAGAGATAAGGCCTGTCCAAAGCATAAAGAGTTTTTTCCTCCCTGTCCGCACAAAGGTAAGCGATTATTTTTCAGAAGACCTCCCGGGTAAAAAAATCAGGCCAGCAGCAATCTTAGGCGCCAAGTCATGTGATTTAGCTTCGTTAAAAATAATGGATTACGTATTCAGGCAGGATTCCCTTAAAGATCCTTTTTATATCCAGAGGAGAGAAGAAGGCCTTATAATTTCGAGTGATTGCGCTTGTTATGGGCAAAGCTGTTTTTGTGTTGCCCTGGGTATAATGCCGTACCCGACAGAAGACTTCGACATCAATCTTTCTGAAATAGAGAGCGGATATGTGGTAGATGTGGGTTCTGAAAAGGGAGAAAAACTAACAAAAGAGCACTTTAAGCTTTTTCAGGGAGCTGGACTTTATAAAGATAAAAGAGAAGAGAATAGAAAAAGGCTAAAAGAAGAACTTTTTGAGCATGTAAAAAATAAAAATATTCCCGAGAAAGATTCAATACAGCCTCTTTTCAAGAAAAAATTCGACTCAGGCTTATGGGAGGAGACCGTCAAGACCTGTGTTGAGTGCGGCGCCTGTAATGTGATATGCCCGGCATGCCACTGTTTTGTGTTAAAAGATCAGGGAAAAGACGGTAATTTTGAAAGATTGAGATTATGGGATTCGTGTCTTTTATTTTCTTTCGCAATGGTGGCGGGAGGGGCAAATCCCAGGAAGCTCTTAGCCTCGCGGCTGCGCAATCGCTTTGATAAAAAATTTAATTTCTTTCCTAATGTTATAGGGAAATTCGGCTGTACTGGCTGTGGAAGGTGCAGCGAGGCATGTCCCGGAAAGATACGCATCGATGAGGTGCTGAGTAAATTTCAATCATGATAGATAACCCATACGCTCCAATAAAGACAGAAGTAGTCAGGGTTACTGAAGAAAGCCCTACTATTAAGACCATTTCCTTAAAGCCTGAGAAGCCGCTGCATTTTAAGGCAGGCCAGTTTATTGAGATGACCATACCAGGCGTAGGAGAGGCGCCTTTTACGCCGTCTTCTTCTCCGTATGAAAAAAGCAAACTTGAGATCAGCGTCATGAAAGCAGGCAGGGTGACAGCAAGGATCCATGAATTGAAAAAAGGGGATATAGTAGGCTTGAGAGGGCCATATGGCAACGAGTACCCTCTTTCTGAGTTTGAGGGAAAAGAAATCCTCCTGGTAGGAGGGGGTGTAGGGCTTGCGCCATTAAGGGCGTTATTTTTAGCGCTGGTTCATGATCTTGATAGATATAAAGCTATATTATTCTGCTGTGGCTCAAGGACACCTTCCGACATCATATATAAAGACCGCGTACTGGATGAATGGCAGAAGATTAGCAAAAAAGTAAATTTCAGAATTACAGTGGATAAAAAAGACGACGATTGGAAAGGCAATGTTGGACTTGTCACTACGACTCTGGATAATTTGAAGATAGATCTAAAAAATAGCGTTGTTATTGTATGCGGCCCTCCTATAATGATGAAATTTACTACGTTTAAACTGCTTGAGGTAGGTTATAAGAACGAGCAGATTTATCTGTCAATGGAAAAAAACATGAGCTGTGGCATAGGTAAATGCGGCCATTGCAGGATAGGAAATTTTTACGCGTGTAAAGACGGCCCGGTATTTAGATATGACAAGATAAATAATATACACGAAATCTGGGATTGAAAACAGCTATAAGCTTTAAGTTTTTTTAAAACAAAATATACCGAAATCTTTTTCTTATAGCTTAAAGCTAAAAATATGAAGAGACTATTTATAGATTTAGAAAAATTATATAGCCGCGAAACTCCTACGGCGGAATGCAGTTATTATTATCACCCTGAGAATTCAGGAATTACACGTCTGAGAGAAATGGGCCAGTATCTTTATATATGCAGGAAATGCGAGGAAGCCCCATGCGTAAGCGCCTGTCCAAAAGAGGCTCTGGAAAAACAGCCTGACGGAGTTGTAAAGCGTTATACCATGCGCTGTATATCCTGTAAGTCTTGCAGCCTGGCGTGCCCCTTTGGAGCTATACCTGTAGATACAGTGCCGTATATCGTGTCTGGATGCGATGCGTGCATAGACAGATGCGACAATGATGATCCTCTATGTTCAAAGACATGTTCTATAAGCGGCGCGATAAAATTTATAGAAATAGAAGAATCAGAAAAAGACGACATATTTTTAATAAGCAAGAATATAGCGGTGCATGCTAAGCCGTGGAAGAAGTATCATCCTTAGAATGAGAAACCCTAAACTCTAAAGAAAAGTTTTGGGTTTGGGATTTGGGGTTTAGGGTTTGTTTAGGATTTAGAGTTTGGGATTTAGGGTTTTAAAGTTTATGCTTAAATATCTATTTGATTTTATAATATTTCCGGGTTTCTTATTTACAGCCGCGATAGGCCTTGTGGCAAGCTGGATAGATCGCAAGGTTACAGCTCGCGTGCAGTGGAGGGTAGGGCCGCCTTGGTACCAGCCTCTTATGGATCTTGTTAAATTGAGCATAAAAGAAATTACTATACCAAAGAATGCCCAAAAGGCAGTTTTTCTTTTAGCCCCTCTTTTTGGCCTTAGCGCTGTTGTCCTGGCCTCTACCTTTATATGGCAGGCCAATATAAAATTAGGCGCGGGTGGTTTCACAGGGGATATTATAGTAGTTTTATATTTAATGACAGTGCCGGCCATTGCTCTTATATTAGGTTCTTCCGCGAGCGGAAATCCTCTGGCGTCTCTTGGTGTATCAAGAGAAATAAAGTTGATATTGGCCTATGAATTACCTTTTATAGTTTGTATTACAGTGCCTATTATTAAAAGCGGAGGCCTTTTAAGAATAACGGATATTATAGCATATCAGATAATAAATGGGGCGTTTGCCTGGAATATTTCAGGCATACTCGCTACATTGGTGGCTATATTTTGTATGCAGGCAAAACTTGGCCTAGTGCCTTTTGATATGGCAGAGGCAGAGACAGAGATAATGGGCGGCATATATATAGAATACTCAGGCATCCTCTTAGCTGTTTTAAAGCTTACAAAGGCCATTATGATGGTTGCGTTGCCTGTATTTTTGACTTCAATATTCTGGGGCGGATTTAATGTCTGGAAATACATAATTTTACTGGTTATAATAATCCTTATCAGGAATACAAATCCAAGGGTCAGAATTGACCAGGCGCTTAGATTTTTCTGGGGAAAAATGACCTCTTTGGCTATAATAGCGGCATTGCTCGCAATGTTAGGCATGTAAGTGAGGTAATATCTAATGAGTCTCAAGCTAAAGGCATTAACCAAATCTATCTGGGTTTATCATATGTCAACAGGCAGTTGTAATAACTGTGACATAGAAATCCTTGACCTTTTGACTCCTAGGTTTGATGTTGAGAGGTTTGGTATAACTCTGGTCGGAAGCATAAGGCATGCTGACGCGATTCTTGTTACAGGCGCCCTGAATTTAAAGACTATGCCAAGGATAAAAAGGATCTATGAACAGGCCCCGAAACCGTGCGTTGTCATAGCTATAGGCGCGTGCGCGTGCGGGCAGGGCATATTCGCGAAAGGGCCAAATACGCCTAATCCGGTAGATTCAGTTCTACCGGTCGACGCGTATATCCCAGGATGCCCTCCAAAACCAGAGGCAATGATAGCGGCAATAGTAAAATTGATAAAAAAACTTCAAGGCAAAGGCTGAGAATAGGCAGGGCAGGTTTAAACCTGCCCTACAGCGCCAAAGAGAATAAATGAAAAAAACACAGATAATAGAAAATATAAAGGTGCGTTCAGGTAAAGACCTTGTGGATTTTGTTGACAGATCAAAGCGCAGAACTTATTTTACTATAAAAAGAGAAGCCCTGCCAAAGATAGTAAGATATCTTTTTAACGAGGTAAAAGCCAGGTTTGTTACCGCGTCAGGAGTTGACACAAGGAATGCCATTGAAATACTCTATCATTTCTCAATAGATGAAATTGGGCTTATAATCACCCTGAGAGTTATTATAGAAAAACCAGGCCTTGAAATAGAGAGCCTTGCTTCTATAATGAAATGCGCTGAGTGGATAGAGCGTGAGATACATGAGATGTTTGGTGTGGATTTCAAGGGGCACCCAAATTTAAAGCATTTACTTTTGAAAGATGACTGGCCAGAGGGGAATTATCCTTTGAGGAGAGACCAGCAATAGCCATCAGTCCTCAGCCATCAGCACTAAGCTGATAGCTGATAGCTGACAGCCGAAAGCTACGTTATGTCAGATAAAATTATACCAATAGGGCCATATCACCCGCTGCAGGAAGAACCTGAGTTTTTCAGGTTGCATGTGGACGGCGAGACAGTTGTTGATATCGACATAGAGATCGGGTATAACCACAGGATGATAGAAAAGATAGCCGAGTCAAAAAGCTATGACCAGGTGACGTTTCTTGTTGAAAGGATTTGCGGTATATGCTCAACATCACACCCCTTTGCCTACACTAATGCGATAGATGATATTTTAGGCATGGAAGTGCCTGAAAGGGCGCTTTATATACGGACCATAATCGGAGAACTTGAAAGGATACACAGCCATCTTCTATGGCTCGGGCTTGCCGGGCATTTTTTGGGATATAATACTGTATGGATGTGGGCATGGAGATATAGGGAACCTATACTAGATATATTTGAAAGAATTTCCGGAAACAGAAATCACTATGCTATGTTTAAACCAGGCGGAGTAAGAAGGGACCTTGATGAGGCGGATTTCCCATGGATAAAAAAGACATTAAAGGATCTGATACCTAAGTTTGACATGTTTAAAGGCGCTGTTATAGATGATCCTGTGATAAGGGCAAGAACAGAGGGCGTAGGAGTATTAACAAGGCAAGACGTCCATGATTACGCGTGCGTAGGCCCTACCGCAAGGGCATCCGGCGTCATGATAGATGTAAGAAAAGACGACCCATATGCGGCATACGACAAAGTAGAATGGAAGGTTATCACACAGGAAGGCGGAGACGTATTCGCAAAGGCGGTTGTCAGGATATTAGAGCTCTATGAATCCGCCAATATAATATTGCAATGCCTTGATAAGATGCCAAAAGGGCCCATAGACCTTAATATAAAGGATATGCCTCCAGGAGAGGGCATAGGCAGGCATGAGGCGCCAAGAGGAGAGGTGTTTCATTATGTAATGTCAGATGGCGGTAATAGCCCCGCGAGGCATAAAGTCAGGGCACCGAGCTATGTAAATATAGCATCCAATAAAAAAGCGGTAATAGGGGGAACTATTTCTGACGCGACAATAATACTTGCCGCTGTTGACCCGTGCTATTGCTGTACTGAACGCATGGCAGTCGTAGATTGTAATACCGGCAAAAAGGTCATGGATGGCCAGGATTTGATACGTCTTTCGCAGGAGAAAACAGAAAGATTGAGACAAGGAAGCGCAAAAAATAAAATATAATGAAAATATTACTGCAACCAATATTAATTTCGATATTAGCGGGTATTTTAATCTTTTTGATTCCAAAGAGGTTCAGAAAGATCGTAGAGACATTCAGCCTTCTTACGGCGCTGTATTTATTAGCCGGATGCGTTAGGATATTTATTAATTCGCCGATCAACGCGAATTACCTTTACGCGGACGGACTTTCCAGGTTTATAGTCCTGGCAATCGGGCTTTTTGGCGCCCTGGTTACTTTGTATTCATGGCGCTTTATGGCCTATTATAGAGAATTTCGTTCATATTACGCGTATATTATATGGACTATAGGATTTTCAATATTAGCCGCTATCTCGAATAACATTGTACTTTTAATAGTGGCCTGGGGGTTCCTGGGTTTTACGCTTTACATGTTGATTAACGCAGGGGGATCCAAAGCCGCAGGCGTGAGCAAAAAGACCTTTATTATTATAGGCGGCTCCGACAGTTTGATGATTTTTGGCTTTGCCCTGGTCTGGCTTATCACGGGAGATTTGAATTTAAGCAATATAAAGATAGTCATAGATAGCCCTATAACGTTCTGGGCGTTTTTATTAATAGCCATTGGCGCGTTTGCAAAGGCAGGCGCAATGCCCTTTCATACTTGGATACCTGACACAGCAAAAGAGGCGCCTATACCTGTTACCGCATTTCTGCCTGCCAGTCTTGATAAATTACTCGGCATCTATCTTTTAGCGAGGTTGGTATTGAATGTATTTATATTGAATAGCTTCACATGCGCGCTTCTGATGGTAATAGGCGCTGTGACAATAATAGCCGCTGTAATGATGGCGCTCGTCCAGCATGATTTTAAGAAATTATTAGGTTATCATGCGGTAAGCCAGGTAGGTTATATGGTGCTTGGCATTGGCACAGGTAATCCTATAGGTATCGCGGGCGGGCTGTTTCATATGCTTAATAATGCGATATATAAATGCTGCCTGTTTATGTCAGGAGGGAATGTGGAATTTAGGACCAAGACTTCGGAGCTGGATTCACTCGGAGGGTTGGCAAAAGTAATGCCTCTGACATTTTTAGCTACTTTAATAGCTTCCTTATCTATATCAGGCATTCCGCCGTTCAATGGTTTCTTTTCAAAATGGATGGTTTATCAGGGGCTGGTGGAAAAGGCTAAGTCGGGAGGGGTGTTGTGGATCTTTTGTCTTGTTGCGGCAATGTTTGGAAGCGGCCTGACGCTGGCGTCGTTTATCAAGTTGATTCACGCAATATTTTTAGGCAAACAATCATCGAATATCGAGCATCAAGCATCGAAGAAAGATGTCTCCTGGCCCATGTGGCTTCCACCGATGATACTTGCGGGGTTTTGTATAGTCTTTGGAGTATTAGCGTATACTATTCCTTTGAAATATTTTATAATACCCTCACTGCCTGAGGGAGGAGTAAACTTTGCCTTTATCGGAATGTGGCCTTCTTTAAAGGCCGCCGTGTTTTTAATAATAGGCCTTGGCATAGGTCTTTTGATATATCTCGCGGGTAATCTTAAAGGCATAAGAGAGACGGGTTCTTATATTGGCGGGGAAGAACTTGATAGTGACATGAGACTTTCCGGCACAGAATTCTATAGGGCAATAGAAGAGATGCCTTTAATAAAAAGGTTATATAAAAAGGCAGAGAACAAGGCATTCGATATATACGAGCAGGGCAAGAAACTCGTATTTTTCTTTATAGGCATATTCCAGTATTTACATAACGGCGTATTGCCTACGTATCTTGTATGGTGCTTATTGGGCATGATGGTTTTTCTTTTTAGTTTCGTGAGGTAAGTAGATGATTGAACTGCAAGTTCTTTTAATATTCATGATTATAGGTGCTCTTATAGCAGTAAAGACAAAAGATCTTTTGTCTTCTGTTATTGCTGTAGGGGTAGTAGGCCTTGGCTTGTCCCTGGCGTTTTTGATACTTAAGGCCCCTGATCTCGCGATAGCCCAGCTCGTAGTAGAAATACTCTGTGTTATAATCCTTATAAGAGCTACCATAAGGAAGGACTTGCCATTCTCGACAAGCGGAAGGTGGTTTTTTAATACGCTCATTACTTTTATTTTCCTCGCGGTATTTATAGGGTTTGGTTATTATTGCATGAGGGACTTGCCCCAGTTCGGCAGTCCTATAATGAAAATTGCCCAGCATTTTGTGGGCCAGGGCCTAAAGGAAACAGGCGCCGCAAATCTGATAACATCTATAGTTTTGGATTACAGGGCATATGATACACTTGGAGAGGCAACTATATTATTTACAGCTGTAATGGGTGTAGTGGCAGTCATGAGAAAGATAGGCAGGAAAAAATGAGAGAGCAGGAGAAAGGCATGACAATAATAGTAAAGACAATCACTCGGCTTACAGTAGGCCTGATACTCTTATTCGGTATCTATATTGTCGCTCATGGCCACTTAAGCCCTGGAGGAGGTTTTGCGGGGGGTGTGATTATCGCGCTTTCGTTTATCCACATAATGCTGGCCTTTGGCAAAGAAGATGCCTTTAAGAAGATAAACCAAGGCGTTGCTTCTTTCTTTGAAAATATAGGCGCTATAATTTTTATAACATTAGCTCTTCTCGGTATTGCCGGCGGGTATTTCTTTTTGAATTTTCTATCAAAAGGTGAGCCTTTTAAGCTATTCAGCTCGGGCCTTATACCTTTATACAACATTGCCATAAGTTTTAAAGTAGGATCCGGACTTTTTATTATCGTTGTAATGCTGGTGTTATTTAAGATTGCTAAAAAGGACGAGAAAAAATGACAGTCTATTTTTTGTGCCTTGTGCTTTTTTGCATAGGGCTATATTGTATAGTTAGAAAAAGGAATCTTATAAAGATTATTATAGGCATAACTGTTATGGAGTATGCCGTAAATCTATTCTTTATTTTGATTGGCTATAAGATAGGCGGCCGAGCGCCGATACATTCTCCTGACCAGACCATACTTGATATGGTTGATCCATTACCTCAGGCGCTTGTCCTTACCGCTATAGTCATAGGCCTGGCGGTTACTGCCCTGATTGCGGCCATAGCCATGAGGGTGTATGAAAAATACGGCACCTTTGATATAACGAAGATACGTAGCTTAAAAGGGTAGTTTTTATATGAACGATACCCGATATACGGTACACGATACACGGTACACGAGAACATAATGCATAAACTATTACCTTTATTTGTAGCAATTCCGTTAGGCGCCGCGTTTATAAATTCTCTTTTCGGGAAAAGGGTAAAGGGATTTTCCGATATCCTTTCAGCCGCGGCTACTTTTTCGCTTGCCTGCCTCTCAATATACTATGTGCTGTTTTTTAAAGAGACAGGCATGATAGTGTATAAAGTGGGAGGGTGGGCGCCGCCAATAGGCATTTCAATGGTAATGGACGGATTAACTATCTTCATGGCGGTTACAGTCAATATTATCGCGTTTCTTATAAGCGTATATTCAATAGATTACATGGAAAGATACACTGAAAAATGGGTCTTCTATTGCCTGTTCTTATTGATGGTGGCCGGCCTGAACGGTGTCATAATAAGTGGAGATTTATTCAATCTTTATGTATTTCTTGAAATAGCCGCTATTTCAAGCTATGCGCTGGTCGCATTTGGCACAGAGCACGAAGAACTTGAGGCAGCGTTTAAATACGCTGTAATGGGAACACTGGCGTCTTCGTTTATACTTTTAGGAATAGTATTTTTATATAGCGTTACTTCTACCTTAAATATGGCTGACATGTCGTTGGAGATCGCAAAAGGCGGGAGCCCGCGTATAATAATGCTCGTGAGCGTCTTTTTCTTGATGGGATTTGGCCTAAAGTCAGCGCTTGTCCCGTTTCACGCATGGCTCCCCGACGCCCATCCGTCCGCTCCAGCCCCTATCTCAGCCATGCTTTCAGGAGTTCTTATAAAGTCCCTTGGTGTTTATGCAATGATAAGGATATTCTTCAGTGTTTTTGGCACGACACCTCAGATATTAAATGCCCTAATGCTGTTGGGCGCTTTATCAATGATTGTTGGGGGGTGTCTTGCGCTTGGACAATGGGATTTCAAAAGACTTTTAGCATATAGCTCTATTAGTCAAATTGGGTATGTAATACTTGGGATTGGCCTTGGCACTCCACTAGGGATCCTCGGAGGTTTTTTTCATTTATTAAACCATTCTGTGTTTAAGTCGCTCTTATTCTTAAATTCAGGAGCAGTTGAGTATGCTACAGGCACAAGAGATTTGCAGAAGATGGGCGGGTTAAAAGAAAGGATGCCTGTTACATCTGCCACCTCTTTAATAGGTTCCATGTCCATAGCCGGCATACCGCCTTTTAATGGTTTCTGGAGCAAGCTGATAATAATAGTAGCGTGCATCCAGGCGCAACACTTTGTGTATGCTGTATTGGCAGTTTTGACAAGCGTGCTAACCTTAGCTTATTTTATGAAAGTCCAGAGATATGCCTTTTTCGGCGAATTAAAAAAAGAGTTAAGTAATATAAAAGAATGCCCATTTTTCATGAAATTGTCAATGGTATTACTGGCTGCTGCCTGTTTGGCAGGAGGGTTACTTTTACTGCCGGGGATTCGTGAAAGTTTTCTTGGTCCAGCCATGGACGCGATTTTAGCGGGTAAGGATTACGCAAAGGCCGCATTCGTGGCTATAAGGTAAATTAAATAATGATTAGTAGAATTACTTTATTTATACTGGGATTTATAACATGGTTATTGTTGAGTTGGGCGTTTGACTGGCAGCACATATTCATAGGCATAATTGTGTCGGCATTTGTCGCGTATATGACAGGGGATTTCTTTGTAAAAAGGACGCATCTATTTACGCACCCCATGCGCTACCTGTGGTTTTTATATTATGTCCCTGTTTTTTTATGGGAGTGCTTTAAGGCAAATATTGATGTGGCATACAGGGTAATACACCCTGATTTACCTATACACCCTGGTATAGTAAAGGTAAAGACAATCCTTAAATCCGAGACAGCGCTTACATTTCTATCGAATTCAATAACGCTTACACCCGGCACATTAACCGTTGATGTGGATAAAGAAAATGGATACCTTTATATTCATTGGATTGAGGTGAAGCACAAGGACATAGAGAAGGCGACAAAGGCTATAGTCGAGAAATTCGAGAAGATACTTAAAAGGATATTTGAGGAATGAAAAAGAATAGGCGGCGTTACATTATAGGGGCTGTTTTTATATTGGGTATTCTGGGAGTGATATTATTTTATCCGCTGCCGATACTTTTTTATAAGGGCCTGCCTTACACGGGGTTTTTAAAAAGGGCTTTTTTTATACTTTTATTCTCATGCGGATTGTGTCTTTACAGAATTGCCAGGGGTCCGACCGCGGCTGACAGGGCGGTTACGCTTGACATGCTGGGTGTGCTGATAGTCGGCTTCTGTGTTATAACAGGGATTTCCACTAACAGAAGCTGGTATATAGATATAGCTATTGCCTGGGCACTGCAAAGTTTCATAGCCACACTTGCTTTGGCAAAATTTTTAGAGGGAAAATCATTGGATGATTAATACAATCGGCATTATTTTTATATCTATAGGGCTTTTCTTTGATTTTATAGGATGCCTGGGCCTGGTAAGGCTTCCTGATGTCTATAATAGGCTGCAGGCATCTACAAAATGCATAACGCTTGGCACATGCAGTATACTTTTTGGAGCCTTTCTTATTCATGGGATTACAGCTATAGGCATAAAGGCGCTTTTGTGCATGTTGTTTCTTATATTGACGTCTCCTGTATCTGCGCATGCCCTTGCGCGGGGCGCCTATAAATCAGGCGTAAAGCTGTGGGAAAAGAGCGTAGTAGACAAGTATGGGGAAGATGGTAAATAAAGGCAAAGGCTATAATGTATTCTGTAGGGGAGGCTTAAGCCTCCCCTACAGAAGGCGCTTATGAAGGCCTTTGCGACAAATGCGTAGGGCACACTTTAGTGTGCCAAAACCATATGCGATACCCTAAAATACGAGAATTAATAGAAGCAGTAAAATCACTGATCAGCAGGCCTTATACCTCGGGTTATCCTTTTAAGCCGCATACACCTGAGAAACGCTTCAGGGGAAAGCCGGAATATAACAAAGACGGTTGCGTGGGATGCGCCGCATGCAGTGAAGTCTGTCCGGCGCAATGCATTAAGGTCACTGATTCTGTTGAATCTGAGAAGCCTTCCAGAAAGTTGGAGCTTCATTTGGATAGTTGTATATTCTGCGGTCAGTGCCAGGCAGCTTGCATTACGCAGGAAGGTATAAAGCTGTCCAATAAGTTTGATCTCGCTGTATTTGATAGAAATGAGGCAATAGAATCAGTAGAAAAGGAACTTGTTTTGTGTGAGGGGTGCGGATGCCTTGTAGGGGCCAAAGACCATCTTATATGGGTTGCGAAAAAACTTGGGCCGTTAGCCTATTCCAGCCCCACATCTTATTTATCCGCGTTAAAAGACCTTAAATTGGCATATCTTAAGATAGAAAGGCCAAAAGAACTTACCCGCCAGGATCGTATAAATATCCTCTGTCCAAAGTGTAGAAGAGAAATTACTCTTAACACATAATAAGCTATCAGCTTTCAGTTGTCAGTTGCTGAAGGCTGAAGGCTGAAGGCTATGATTGATATTCGAAGTATTTTAAAAGGTAAAACCATAATCCTCTGCCTTGGGAATCCTGACAGGGGAGATGATGGCGCGGGCCCGGCTATTGCCAACGCTATAAAAGAAAGTAGTGATTATGAAGTCATAGATGCCGGCATGACACCTGAAAATTACACAGGTATTATAATAAAATCAGAGCCGGATACTATTATTATAATAGATGCTGTATTGTTTGAGGGTAAACCAGGGGATGTAAGATTATTTTCGGGCGAAGACCTTCGCTCGGGCAAGATATCCACGCATGATGTCTCGCCCAAGCTTCTGATACAATACCTGAAGGAATCAATAAGGGCTGATATCTATATCCTTGGTATACATCCAAAGTCCAATAAATTAGGCGAGGGCCTTAGCGAGGAAGTCAAAAAGGCAGTTGGTGAGATAATTTTACATTTAACCCCCGCTTAAGACATGCAATTTGCTTAACTTGTTGTATGGAATAAGCAGCGCAAGGCGCTGCAACTGCAGCCTAAAATGTAGTCGCAGCATCTTATGCTGCTTAGCTAAGAAATGTAAAGTTATTGACAATATAAAAGGCGTGTGATAATCTTGTTTTAATTATGGCTATGGTTGAGATGGAATTAAATAAAATCAGGATAGACGAAAATAGGGGAGAGCAGGTTATCGTCCTTAAGGAAAAGGATGGAAACAGATTCTTGCCTATCGTCATAGGTATCATGGAAGTAACTGCCATAAAGATGAAGATAAGCGGCGTTACCCCGCCAAGGCCTATGACTCATGACCTTCTGTATGCTATTATGAATCAAGTGGGGGCCAGGCTGGACAAGGTTATTATTACAAAGCTGGAGAATAATACGTTTTTTGCTAAGTTGATTCTGCAGGTAAACGGCAGATTAGAAGAAATAGATGCCCGTCCAAGCGATAGCATTGCGCTGGCAATACGCGCTGATGCGCCTATCTTCGCGGAAGAACAAGTCATTGATTCTGTTTCAGATAATATATAACAAAACCTACCCGTGGTTGTTATTGTTTACCTTGGCAATCCTGATCATACTCGAATGTTTTGTCAATTTTAGGGCTACGTCATCTACTATTGAATAGATACAGGGTATGACTATGAGAGTAAGCAGTGTCGCGAATAAAATCCCCCAGCATATAGCAAGCGCCATTGGCACCAGGAATGGGTCTTTGCCGCCTATTCCGTAGGCGACTGTCATTAGCCCGCCTGCCGTCGTGATAGTGGTCAGAAGGACAGGCCGTAGCCTCATCTGTCCGGCCTTGATTATCGATGCCCGCCTTTCCATGCCTTCAGAGCGGAGCTTATTTATAAAATCTACGAGCACGATAGAATCGTTAACGACGATTCCGTTAAGCCCGACAATGCCAAGGATTGCCATAAAAGAAAACGGCAGACCGTGTAGGAAAAATGCTATAACGACCCCTATGAGGCCGAAGGGAATCGCCAGCATTATTATAAACGGCTGTATAATAGATTTAAAAGTAGAGGCCAATATAAGGTATATGATCAGGAATGCGTAAATAAACGCCTTTAACAAACTCTTCAGGGAATCCATTGTCTCTTCCTGTTCCCCGCCGTATTTTACCGAATATCCTATATATCCGCGCGAAAGATCTTTGAATTTTTTCTCAAGGAGCTTATTGACTTTTAAAGAGGTGGTCTTATCGGTATCTACGTTACATGAGGCTGTAACTACGCGTTTTCCGTCCAGGTGATGTATAGTGGTGGTGCCTGGCACCTTTTCTATGGCGGCGACGTTTTTAATGGGTATAAGGCTGCCAAACTTATTTTGTACCAGGATATCTTCAAAAACCGAAATATCCTTTGAGGCATATTCAGGGAACATTACTGTGACGTCTGTTTCTTCTTCCGCCTTTACCGGTTTTATCTTGGTGGCTATAGAGCCCTCAAAGACTGCCCTGACAGTTTTTGCTATCCGCGCTACGTCAAGCCCGGCAAGGGCCGCCTTATTATTGTCCACTTTTACGCGTATCTCTTCCTTGCCTGGTTTATGGTCCCATGTTATGTCAGTTGTGCCGTCTATTGTTTTCAGATAATCCATATATTCGCCCGAGATGACATCAAGGGTCTCGAATTTTTCCCCGCGTATCCTGGCCTCTACAGCCTTACCTACAGGTGGACCTGATTGAGGCTTATCAAACCTTAGTTCTGTAAAACCTTTGACGTCTTTTGCCTTTTCCCTGACTTCGGCAATGATCTCGTCTACATTCCTTTTTCTGTCCTGTTCAGGAACCAGATACACTGATACCTGGACAAGATGGCTTGCTTGTCCGGCAAACGGGTCATGGCGGTCTTCCGCTATATTGCCCACAGATGTCACGAAGGCCTCCATTTCATCAGGCGGGATCTCCGAGACTATTTTTTCAATAGGCGCTATTAGTTCGTTTGTCTTTTGTAAAGGTGTGCCTATAGGCGCCTCGCCCCTTACAAAGAAATAATTGATGCCCGCGTTAGGGAAGAGGATGAATTTTATTACACTGAATGCCAGAAACCCGCATAATAAAAGGACTATACTGAGGGCCGCAAAGACCCTGTATTTTCTATTAATAGCGGCGGTAACTATTTTTGTATAATACTTAATCAAAGTCTTAAACCACGGAAGGTCTTTTGAGAGCCCGGCAGGTTTACCATGGGCGTCGAGCTTTATCTTTACAAAATCCGCAAGATGGCTTGGGAGTATTATAAGAGCTTCTCCCAAAGAAGCCAGAAGCGCGATTATCAAAACAATAGGTATATTCCTTATGAACTTTCCTATTATGCCTGTCATGAAGAGTAAGGGCGTGAAAGAAGCAATAGTGGTGAACACAGCCGCCAGGACAGCCTTCATGACTTCTTCCGCGCCCTTTACAGCTGCCTGTCGCGGAGGCACACCTTCTTCCATATAGCGATAGGCGTTCTCAGCGACTATGATCCCGTCATCCACGAGCATGCCCAGGACTATTATGAGTCCGAACATGCTTATCAGGTTTATGGTGATCCCCATCGTGCCCATTACTACGAATGTTGTAAAAAACGCTATAGGAATACCAAGGGCTGTCATAAGAGCTACACGTGGCTGCAGGAATAACAATAAAGACCCCACTACCAATACCAGACTCGCCCACCCGTTATTTTTAAGTACATTCAATCTTCTCTTCGCAAAAAAAGAGTAATCATTTACATAGGAAATTTTTAATTTGTCCGGACAGTGTTCAAGGAAATCAGCACCCACTTTTTTTATTTTGTTCACAATCCTGATGGCATCGCCTTTTTCCTTTTTCGTCACGATAAGGTTAATGGACCTTGTCCCCAATGTCTTATAGATTATGTCTTCTTTTTTAAACGAATCATCCACGGCCGCGACATCTTTTATCCTGATCCAGTTTCCCGCGTCGTTCGCCCTTATGATTATATTTTCGACCTCTTCCGCGGTGGTAAATTCGCCTGTAGTCCTGATGCTGTATTCTCTGGTTTCAGTGTTTATCTCTCCCGCCGGGATGCTTATGTTGCGCGCCGCGAGAGCGTTTTCTATCTCGTCAAAAGACACATATCTCTCGCGCATCCTATCAGGATCAACCCGGACTTGTATCTCCCTGTCGCGGTACCCGGATTTAGTTACCTTTGCCACGCTCACTATGTCTTCGAGTTCGTCCTCAAGGCCGTCCGCGTAATACTGCAGTTTTTTTTCGCTCATGTCGCCTGACAGGGAGACCTCGATTATGGGATACTGCTTGGTAGTGATTTCTGTTACTACAGGGTCTTCATAGATATCCTTAGGCAGGTCTTTTGCCCGGTCAACAGCGCCGCGAATATCATTTACAACCTTTTTTTTATCGCGTTCGTCAGGGTCCATTTTTATAATTATGAGGGACGCGCCGGAGGTAGAAGAGGAGTTGATCTCTTTTATCCCGTCAACTTCTTTAAGTTCTTTTTCAATGGGGACGGTGATGAGTTTTTCGACATCGAGCGGCGTGGCGCCGGGATAAATAGTAGTTACACTTACCTGTTCAAAGTCGACATTTGGGAATATCTCCCTATTCATGGCGAGCACTGTTAAGAGCCCGAATACGATGATAATGAAAGAAACCAGGTTTACAAAAAGTGATTGATTGACACTAAATCTGGGTAAACTCATCTTAACTCCTTTATTCTATCCCCGCGCGCTTCAGGAAGGTATCTTCCGCTGCCATCAGATCCAGCATGGACACCCTGTAATTAAAATATGCCTTCTGGGTTGATAATTGCGCGTTCAGGAGATCTTCCTGGTATCTTATAAGCATGTCAGAGTTTGACCTGCCGTATTTAAATCTTTTTTCTTCTTGGAATAGTTTCCCTTTTTGCAGGTTCTCAACACGTTCCATTTTAGTTATATTGGCGCGGTTCACGACAAGCTTCCGGAACGCCTCATCCACATCTGATATTACCTGTCTTTCAGTTTTCTGAAGATTAATGATTGCCCTTGTTTTTTCAAGTCCCGCCTTGTCATATTCGCTCTCAGCCTCATTATTCTCAAAAGGAAATTTAAACTCCAGCCCTATGTAATATTCAGGATTTGAATCTTCCGCAATGCCTTCGACCGCTCTGTAATATTTATCGCTTAAACCATTTGTGGCAAATGTGGCCTTCAGATCGATTTCAGGGAACCGGGAGTTTGCCTTCATCTTCAGTTTTATGTTTTTGGCCTCAATGTCATTTTTCCTGGACATATAGTCGCGTCTGTTTTCAAAGGCCGCGTCGAGGCTTTCTATAAAGGCCGTATTAAAGTCCTGACATAGCAGTTTATCGACAGGTACAAGGTTTATGTTATTTGCGAGGTTAAGGCTTAACCTCAGGGCTTCCTGGGCAGACAGGACAGCGTTATGAGCCAAGAGGAGGTCGCTTTCTCTTACATGCATGTTTGCTTCGCTTGCCAGGACATCGCCTGTTTCAACCAGCCCGATTTTGAGCTTATTCCTGTATTGATTAAATAACCTTATCGCCTTCTTCAATATCTCTTTTTTTATTCTAAATTCCTCAACAGCAAGCACCATGTCCCAATATCTCTTTTCCGCCAGGATTATGGCCTCCTCGATTTTTATATAGGAGTCAAGCCCGGCATTTTTTATCTCCTCTTTAACGATTTTTATATTCCCGAGGTCAATAAGGCCGAAAAAATTCTTCCCTACAGGCTGGGTAATACCTATTTCTACCTGTGAATTATGATACGGATTAGTGGATATGAAGGCTGAATTCGACCATTCTCTTTGATTGGTAAAATCAACACTGACATCGGTGCCGCTTTTAAGTTTCTTATCAATGCCTATATTGTAATTGTTTGTGATGTTTTTTGATCCCGAAAGAGAACTGGCCGGTTTTAGCTGGTTATTGGTATAGTCGATCTTACCGGATAGTATAGTGTCAAAAATCGCCTCTTTATAACTCAATTCCGTACCTTTTATCTTTGAATCAAGTTGTGCGAGCTTTATGTCTAGATTATTCTGCATAGCCATGAATCTTGTTTCCCCGACACAGATTGGCAGTGTCTTGCCTTTTTCTGTATCCTGAGAGAATGAGTTTCTGACAGGCAAGGCAACAAATGATAAAATTATTAAGAATAACATAAAGCGGCTCATTAGAATCAAACCTCTTTTCCCGACAGGATCCCTACGATTTTCTTGACAATAGCGAGATATTGATGCTGTTCTTCTTGTGTAAGGTGTACGAGGATATTTTTCCATCTGTCCCGAATGGTATCAAGGAAGTGAGATACTACTTTTTCACCCTTTTTTGTCAGAGATACTATGACAACGCGCCTGTCTTCCGGGTCAGAATCTCTTTTTACGTACCCAGCCCTGACCAGACGGTCAATAAGGCCTGTGGCAGTAGGAGGGGAGATAGAGCGTTCCTTGACAAGTGTCTTGAGCTTGCACTTAGCGTGATCGTGTATCGAAACGAGCATAATCATTTGGCTGGTGGTAATGTTACTTTTTGTGAGAAACGGACTTTTCGCGCCTTTCATGAGCTTGGGGACCATTACCACTATTTCTTTGGTTATTTCTTCTATCGTAGCCATGGAGACCTCCTTTATTTAGTTAGCCTAACTAAATATTAGCATACCAAACTATATTTGTCAAGGGTGAGGTGGGTAAAATTTAAGGGGAGAGATTAATATATTACTAGGCCTTTTTTTTGGAGCTTTTTGATGTCTTCAACGCTGGGCTGAGTATTGAAAGAAGGTTCCCATGTTTCCTCGACTCCTGTAGTTTCCTGTAATTTTTGTTTTTGAGAAGCGTCCACGCCAGGTTGGATGGAGTCAAGAGGGATGTCATCCAATGACATTAGTTCAGGGATTTCTTTTTCCGGCCTTGGCTCTTTTTCCGCGGCCTTGATCTTTTCTTTTATTGCTTCTGGCGCCGTTGCTTCGAATTCTGATTCGGTGAATTGAGACTTAAGAATAGTAAGGTTTTCTTGTTTTGGCGAAAGGCCCTTTTTCTCTGCAAGAGGAAGAGTATTTTCCTGACGGCCGCTATTTCTCGCAAAAATAAAAACAACGGTTACAAGTAAGATTACAGCAATACCAATAGCTGCGTTCAACTCAATATTTTTTTTCTTATTTTTATCCATATTCTATTGTTCCCTCCAGGTTACTACTACATAGTCTCCTGTAGTGGGGTAGAAGGGGGGCGGATTTGTTATTAGCCTCGGGTCGTACTGATAATCTTTGCTATAGCCGCTTATCCTGCTATTCGTGGCAGGGTTGAATGTCCCGACAGGCCCGCGTTCGTCTTGTATTAGGCCGCCAAATACAGTTATAGTACCTTTTGGCGAACCTTCCCACCAGTTTTCAACTGTAAATGAATTGCCTAATGCCATAATACTGGCGTCTATTTCCACATCATATGGCGCGCTTTGACTTATGATAACATCCTTTTCAGCTATAAGGCCCAATGTATCAGCAGACTCAGGATCTATCCTGGGGTCAGTATTATAGGTAACGTTGTCTGCTATGACAACGTTCCTGTTTGTTCCTACGCTCAACCGGCCGTTTAGGGTTCCTGAAATAGTGACGTCGCCGCCATTAACAAAGAGCGCGCCGTTTATAGGTAAGGCCATATTGTTGCTCGACCAGCCTCTATGCGGATTTGTCACAGTCATGGTTCCGTCGTTTTGAAGCACGATTGAAGTGGGCCCTGTAAGCATAAGTCCGTCATGTACAGCGGCAGTCCGCAGGTCCAGGGCCTTGCTTGGAAAAGGCGCATCGTCTGCGCCAAGCTGCAGCCCTTCCTCGAAAGTAGGGTTATCATAAGGCGCATTGGAAGTCGCTGTGCTGTTTCTTGGCCAGCCGCCGTTCATATACGTGATAAAATCATCCTGGCTTTTAACAGGTTTGTTAAGATTAGGATCCCTGAATACAGGATCTCCTGATATATGAAAATGTCCGTTTGTCTGTAATGGCCCCCCGAGCAAATCTCCTGTAACAAACCAGACAGGTAGTCGAAAACCATACCATCTGAAGTGCTCATCATCTGTAAAATATAGATAGCGCGCAAATGTGTCAGGCTCTAGTTCTACGCGAATGGCTCGCCGCGTATCATCTACCGTACCTGTTGATATAACCTCCCACGTCGAAGTTGATCCTACACGCTGCCAGGTACAGTCATATGCGCCTATATTTTGAATCATTGCTGATCTCTGTCCAGGGCTATTGCCTGTTGTCCTTAATCGGTTAATCGCATAATCAATACCTGCTTCAGCCAGATAGAAAGCCTGCATGGATTTTTTTCCGCGTTCAGCCACTCGTATCTCGGTAATACTGCGTGATATAAATGCGGCCCCTAATATAGTCAGTATAGCAATTACTATATATGAAGCTATAAGTACTATGCCTTTTTTGTTTTTTATGGCCATATTAATTCCTCAGCTTAATTTGGGAGTTTAGGGTCGCGCTTAGTGTTCGTCCGAATACGGTATTCTTCTGAGCCATTAGCGTTATATAGATGATATTCCCGCCAAAAACATTAAACTGTATACTTGCCACGTTATTAGCGAGTACAGCTGGAGATTGGCCTTGCGCTTCTCTTAAGAGTTGATTATTATTTACCTCATACTTTATTTTTTCCCCCCATATTGTAAAGGGATATGCATTGCTCAGGTCTACAGAGTTGGCTTCGCGTATCTCTTTGGCGACTTTATCCATTGCCTTTCTAGCCTCCTCTTGCACCGCGATCTGGACATCGCCTGTCTGGAACGAGGCGTGGCTCATAGATAATACACTGTAAGTTGCCCCAAGCAGTATGGAGAAAATCAATAAGACTATCATCAACTCGATTAAACTGAACCCTCGCATCATCTACCTCTCTGATAGCAATGTGGCTATCTGCGCGCTTCTTTGCCTGCTTTTTTCAGTCCAGCTTATTGTAATAAGGATTTCCAGAGGTTCTGCGTCAGTACCTGATGGGTATGTAACAGTTACGGTTTCGTTGTCAAGCCTATTACAGCCGCCGCCGCTAGGAGGATTGCTGGCTGCCCAGTCTGTCCAGTTTTCCGCTGTAATATTTGTAGGTATGTTTACATCCCGGATCTCTTCCATGACGCACTGGGCATCATTGGCGGCAATGGTGAGGTTTCTGGCGCTTTCATTTAGCGCGAAACAGCCTACGTAAGCCGCTATAAGACCCACAAGGGCAATGATCAATACCGCAGCCCCTATCATGAGCTCCAGCAGTGTAAACCCCGGTCTTTTTGCATTCTTATACGGCATAAGGCAATTTCCTCTCACTCTGTCCTCTCCCCAGAAGGAAGTAACCAGATATATTTTACTGGACAGAAATGATAATTGCAAGGATAGATTTTTTTTCACCCCTGCTTAACTTGACAAAACTTACAATCTGAATGTAACTTTCGTCAAGTTAGAGGTCATGGAGGATATCAATATTTTACTTGCTTTTGTTTAATCTTGCTGATAAGATTTTATTTAAATGGGAAAAGATATACACAACGACAAAGATAAAATATCTATATACGAAGATTCCGAGGACCGCAGGCAATATATCAGGCTGAACGTAGTATTTCCTGTTGAATTTCAGTTTTTAGATCCTAATACAGGAGGCTCTGTAAGCGACATAAAGCAGGGGTTTACCCGGGATGTTGGAAAAGGGGGTATTTGTTTAGAGGTAAATAATATAGAAGAAGGTTTCGAGGGCATACTTCAGGAGAAGAAGGCAAAACTCGATTTACGCCTTCATATACCCCTGAGCCACAAAGAAAAGAAGGCAGTTGCCATAATCGTATGGCATAAAAAGATAAAATCAGGGTATCCTAACAAATATATCATAGGCCTGTCATTTGTAGAGATAGATCCCAAAGAACGTGACCGCATCTATCTTCATGCCAGGAAAATGATATTAATCCCAAAAATCATATCCGTCGCGGTTCTATTTTTAATAACAGCGCTTATATATTTTTACGCTACTGATTTTAGCCTCCGAAGAAAAAACAGGCTGTTGGTAAAGGAATTGGTGGAATATTCCAAGATGAAATCCGAATTTGAAAAGAATATCATTAAATTTGATTCGGAGAACAAGGAGACAGAAGAAAAGCTTTTAGAGAATCAGAAAAAAGTAGAAGAGTACGAAGGAAAAGCAGGAGAGCTGGAAAGGTTAACCGCGGAGATGAAGCATAAAGACGAACTACTGCAATATTTTGAGCAGGACACAGCTAAGGTAAAGGAAAAATTTAAAGAGGTTATTTTAGAGAAACGCAACCTGTCCCAGAAGGCCTCGGATCTATCAAAAGAAGCAGAATATTTAAGGCAGAGGATATCAGGACTCTCTAAAGAAAGTGTCTCGGCGGAGGATAGCCTGCAAAAACTCTTGTCTTCGTTTGAACATGTGGAAGAGAAAGGTGTATCAAGTATGTACAAATGGATAAAAAATCATCAAAATAGATTTACAGGCCTTGTTGTTAGTTACGAAGGAGATAAAGATCTTGAAGATTGGGCGTTTACCTATGATCAATCATTGGCAGGGCAGTGTTTTATTTTAATGGGAGACCAGGCCAATGCCAAAGATATACTTGATTTTTATAAATTTAAGGCGAAAAAGACATATGGCGGTTTTACTAACGCCTATGATACCTATACTGGGTCAGTTATTGAGTATACCGTGCATGCCGGGCCTAATATATGGATAGGTATAGCTATACTTCAGTACACCAATAGATTTAAAGACGAAGGTTATCTTTCTGTTGCAGAGGATATAGCAGACTGGCTTATAGAGTTTCAGCAGGAAGACTCAGAATTTGGCATAAAGGGAGGGCCGCAGTTTACCTGGTTCAGTACAGAACACAATCTCGATGCCTATGCCTTCTTTGGCATGCTCTATAAAATTACACAGGAAGAAAAATATCTTATTGCCCAGAAGAGGACATTCGAGTGGCTTAAGAAAAACGCCTTTAATAAAAGAAACGCAAGGCTGAACAGAGGTAAGGGCGACGCAACAATAGCTACTGATACCTTTGCGTGGGCTATTGCGGCCTTAGGACCTAAGACCCTGAAAGAATCAGGGATGGGCCCTGATCAGATTATCGATTTTGCGGAGACAAACTGTGTCGTGACAACCAATTACAGAAGGCCTGATGGCGAGGATGTGGAGATAACAGGTTTTGACTTCGGAAAGTTTGAACATATGCCCAGAGGAGGGGTTGTATCCACAGAATGGACAGCCCAGATGGTGGTCACATTGAAAATAATGGAAGAATATCACAGGGGATTGAGCAATCATATAAAAGAAATATATTATAAAAGAAAGGCAGATTTTTATCTTTCAGAACTGCAAAAGATGATCATAGTCAGCCCCTCCAGGGTAGGCCAGGGAGAAGGATGCCTTCCTTATGTTACCCAGGATAACGCGGATACGGGGCATGGCTGGAAGGCGCCAGCAGGGGCAAGGACAGGCTCTGCTGCCGGGACAGCGTATACAATTTTTGCCAGCCGCAATTATAATCCATTAGCGCTTTAAACAATTCCAATGAGAAATAAAAAAACTTTAATACTCGCGATAGCTGTTATGGCCGCCGCAGTTCTCTTTTTCAGGGCCTTCAGATGTTTAAATTCCTGTTCTGATGAAGACGTTTTAGTTTCACGCGTGATAGACGGTGACACTATAGAACTTTCAGATGGAAGAATGGTAAGGTATATAGGGATAGATACGCCTGAATTAAGGGAGAAAGAGGGCGCCGGCTGGGTCTATAAACCAAGTCCGTATGCGGAAAAGGCGAGGGATCTCAACAGGAGATTTGTCGAAGGCAAGGATGTAAGGCTGGAACTTGACGCGCAGAAACTGGATAAATATAACCGCCTCCTTGCCTATGTGTATAGTGAAGATAAAATGGTTAACCTTGAAATGGTCCGCCAGGGTTACGCCATGATATATACCTATCCTCCGAATGTGAAATATACGGAAAGATTTTTAGAGGCGCAGCAGTACGCGAGAGATAATAAAAAAGGCCTGTGGTCTCGCTTAGAAAAGAACGCTATTGCTCCTTTTGAGGCCAGGGAAAATATAGGCCTTATTCGGGTGGTGGAAGCAGAAATTATTGATATATACCTTTCGGAAAAGACGCTGGCATTAAATTGCAGGGATAATTTCAAAGTTGTTATATTCAGCTCCAATTTTAGCCTTTTTCCTAAGGAAGCAATACGCTCTCCTGATACCTATTTCAAAAGCAAGACAATCCGCGCGTATGGTGTGATAAAAAAATACAAAGGTTCTGATGAAATAATAGTCAACGATCCTTCACAACTGGAGGTCCTTTGAAACAAGTTCCGAGGAGCGCCTGCCTGCCGGCAGGCAGGAAATGACGAGGAGGAAATGACGAGGTAACTTGTTTTTTGAGCATCCTTAATGTATACTTATAGGTAGAGATAGAGATATAGCGTTTTTTGATAACCAAAAAAGGCAAACCCCGTTAGAAATAGCGGAACTTGTTGCGTTAGTTTGAGTTATGACGTGGCAGGCTAATCGAAAGATTGGGACGCAAAGCTACAGACCTAAATCCAATTAAGGTGGATATGGCGGCTGGGTTGCTGAAAGATAAAAATAGCTTTGGAATGAGTTAAAAAGCGTACCCATTCTTTTGATTCTTTTGTGTCGATAAGGAAATATATAATGAAAAGGGCGCGCTTAATGTTTTACGGAAAACTTAAGTCCAAAACTCTCCTCACGGCCTCTCTGGCAATAATACTAATTGTGACATATTTTTCTGGTTATGTATGCGCTGATCCTGTGTCTATAAAAGGAACGATGAAGATACACAGGATGGGAGGCTATGTAATTTTGATAAATTACGAGACGAGAGACAAATGGACAGACAGCGTTCTTTTTAAGGTGCATTGCAAATTTGAAGAAGGAGAATTCACTTTTGCAAGCAGCGCTCTTAATAACCTTGAAAAGGGATGGCATAAGACAGAGGTAACCATAGGTGACGTTATAAAAAAACGGTATGGTTCTATGAAAGAATACAAAATCGACCTTTATAGAGACGGAATCCTTGTGGATACCAAGACAGCCTATTAAATTCAAAAAACTTGACTATTGCCCGCCTTGACAGTATAATCTTTAAAAAAGACATGTGTAAAAAAACATTTATAGCAATTCTATTGGTTCTTCTTTTTTGCGCGTTACCCGCCTATCCTTCATCTTCCTCTATAGAAAGCCTTTCAAAGATCCGGACCTCGCGCAGCTATATTTTTAAGATAAATTATATCACTGATGAAGAGTGGACAGACGGCCTGGTTTTTAAATTATTTTGTTCTTTTAGCAGGGGCACCGAGCTTTCTTTTACGAGTTCAGGGCTTAATAATCTCAAAAAGGGATGGCACAAGACAGAGATACAGGTACCCAAGGTATACAGAGACAGGTATGGGTATATAACGGATTACAGGATTGAATTATATCACAAGGGCATATTGTTGTCTTTGAAGAGTATGTAATCACGGAGGCTAGATGGGATATATTAAGAGAAAGAGGTATATTATAAATAAAAGACTGCAACTGGGGCTTTTTTTGAAGTGGATAGTAGTTCCTATAGCGGTGATTTCCTCGGGCCTTTATTATTTTAAAGGGAACGTTTATGCATTGTCATTGGCTGTAATAGCGGTGTTGCTTTGTTCCTGGCGCATGCTGATTTTGTCTCACAGGTTAGCAGGCCCTATTTACAGGCTGGAAAAGGACCTCGAAGATATAGCAAAAGGTAATTTTTCCATAAGGATAAAGTTCCGGAAAAAAGATGAGCTTAAATCTATCGCAGAAGGCATAAACAGGATCCTTGATGAGATGGAAAAAAGATTGTCGATAACCAGGAGGGCTTGATGACTCGTAAAAAAAGAAGGGCAGAACAGAAAAAGAAGAGAAAAGGTAAGCGGCATGCAAGAAAACGTTAAATCCTGTACCATTTTGGCGCGAGATAAAAAGAGAATAGGCGTGCTTACTGGCGGAGGGGATTGTCCTGGTCTTAACGCTGCCATAAGGGCGGTTGCAAAGACAGCCATGCTTAATCACGGCATGGAGGTTGTAGGGATAAAGGATGGGTATCAGGGCCTTATAGAGAATAAATATGCGGTGTTATCATATCATGATGTTTCAGGCATCCTGGCCCAAGGAGGTACTTTTTTAGGCGCGTCGAACAAGGCAAATCCATTTAGGCATCCCGATGCAACGGGCAAGTTCAGGGACGTGTCCAATATTGTATTGAATAACGTGAAGATTATGAAGTTGGACAGTCTTGTGTGCATAGGCGGAGATGGGACGCTTACCATTGCATATAAGCTATATAAGAAAGGGCTTAAAGTAGTCGGCATACCAAAGACGATAGATAATGATTTAAGCGCAACAGATGCGACAATTGGCTTTGATTCAGCTGTCATTACCGCCGCAGAGGCTATAGATAAACTCCATACAACAGCCCAGTCCCATCACAGGGTTATGCTGATAGAGGTGATGGGTAGGTATGCTGGCTGGCTTGCGCTTTACTCTGGCGTAGCTGGAGGAGGGGACATAATAATAATACCAGAGATCCCTTACGATATTAAGAAGATTTGCGGGATTGTAAGAGAGAGGCATAAACGAGGCAAAAGATTCAGCATAGTCGTTGTTTCTGAAGGGGCCAGGCAAAAAGGCGGCAAGATGATTATTAAAAAAATAGTAAAAGATTCTACTGACCCTGTACGCTTAGGCGGGATAGGGAACAAGATTGCGAATGACATAGAGGCCATAACAGGGCTTGAGACAAGGGTTACGGTCCTGGGGCATCTTCAACGCGGAGGTACGCCTTCCCCGTTTGATAGAATATTAGCGACTCGTTTGGGTGTATTTGGCTGCGATTTGGCAGCCAGAGGGGATTTTGGTAAAATGGCATCCTTGAAAGGCAGGGACATTGTAGCAGTCAATCTAAGAGAAGCTGTCAGACGCACAAGGCTTGTAAACCCCAGAGACCCCATGATTAAATCAGCTATTGCGGTAGGTACTTCTTTTGGAGTATAGGCAGAGATCTTTTCGGGTAATGTATTGTACTATAACGGGACCTGTTCCTCTCTTAGAGAGGCAGGTTCCGTTATACCAGAAGTATATGTTTTAGATTTAAGCCGTTATGGTAGACAAAAAAGGCGGAAATATAGAAGTGAGATCAGGAAATATAGCTAAAGCCCCAAAGTATATATTGGCGGTTTTCTGTATAGCGTTAGGATTCTTGTTAGGGCTGGGCATTGGTGTTAAATTTTTAGGTGGCATACAAAGAGGAGAATGCGAAACTAAAGAGTTTTCTCAGAAAAAGTATAAATTTATCAGCTCTTTCATTAACAATGAAGACAGAAAGATCTTAACCAATAGGGATGTTACAGCATTAAAACATAGGATAGAACGATTTATAGATAAGAAGACAGAAGAAGGACTTATCACTTATACTTCGGTATATTACAGGGATTTGCTTAACGGACCCTCATTTGGCATCAATGAAAAAGTAAAATTTACTCCGGCAAGCCTTTTGAAGGTTCCGCTTATGATGGCTTATTTAAAATTCGCAGAGGTCGAACCGCAAATATTAGAGCGGAAATTACAATATAAAGAAAGCATTGAGCCGCTTACGCAGTATTTCGAGTCCACAGACAAGGTAGAGATAGGAGAATATTATACTATTGAGGATTTGATTTATAGAATGATTGTATATTCAGATAATGACGCCAAAAACCTGCTTTTACTGCATATGATCGAACCTTTTTTTGTTAAAGTCTATACAGATCTGGATATTCCGTATCCCTTGGCAGATATGAATGACAATGTAATGAATATTAAAGATTATGCCTCTTTTTTTAGGATACTTTTTAACGCCGCTTATCTGAATAGAGAAATGTCAGAAAAGGCGCTCAGCATATTGACTAAGAGCAAATTCAAATCAGGATTAATAGCCGGTGTTCCTTCAGGCGTGGTTGTCGCGCATAAATTTGGAGAAAGGATAAACTCTGAAAATTACACAAGGCAACTGCACGATTGCGGCATTGTATATCATAAAGACAGGCCGTATCTATTGAGTGTGATGACAGAAGGCAGGGATTTTGACGAGTTACGCGAGGTTATTAGCGAGATCTCATCCATAGCTTATGACGCGGTTAATAAAAGCAGACCTTTCTTTCATCTTAATTCCGAACAGGAAAAAGAATAAGGGATAAACCTTTCGACATTGTTCGACTAGAGGTTTAAATGTTAGATTTATCCAAAAAAAGATACAGACTAAGGATTATAATTCCGGCCTTTCCGGCATTTAATATCTACTCTTATATCGCCAAGAGGACTACGGCCCTGGGGCCATTGTGCGTGGCAAGCGCTGCAAAAGAGATGGAAAGGTGGGATGTTGAGGTCATTGATGAAAATAATCTTCGTAGATACGGCCCTATAGATGACTCTGGCGGGGCTGACCATGAATTTTTACAGAACCTCAGGCCTGCTGATATTGTAGGGTTTTACGGTGGCTTGACAAGCACTATCCCACGCCTCTATACGCTGGCTCGGTTTTATAAAGATAAAGGAGTGACGACTATAGCTGGAGGACAGCATTTTGTGGAGAACAATATCGCCGAGGCATTAAATTCAGGCGTAGATTATGCGGTTATTGGCGAGGGAGAGGAAACCATTAGAGAGCTTTTATCGGCTATTGAAGGTAAGCTGGATATAGGTAATGTAAAAGGTATTGCTTATCTTGAGGGCGGGAAGATTGTCCGTACTCCGGAAAGAGAACCTATAACTGATTTTGATAGATTGCCTATACCTGATTTTTCATTAATCCGTTACGCTAAAATTAAGCAGTACCCTGTTGAAAGAATAAGAGGCTGTGGCATGGACTGTGAGTTTTGCACGGTTAAAGGCAGGCCGAGATATGCCTCTCCCGAACGGCTCCTTGAGCGTATCAGTTTTCTTTTGGAAACAAAGGACGCAAGGCATTTCTTTGTGGTTGACGATCTATTTGGGCAGCAGCGGGAAGAGACAATAAGGTTTTGCAATATGCTCAGGGATTATCAGAAGAATACAGGTAGGCGCTTAGACCTGACTGTTCAGATAAGGCTGGATAAGGCCAAAGACTCAGAGCTTCTTTCAGCCATGCGCCATGCAGGCATTAACACAGTAGCCATTGGTTTTGAATCCCCCATAAAAGAAGAATTGGAGGCCATGAATAAACATTTGAAACCCGAAGACATGGTGTCTCTTGCGAAGATATTTCATAAATTCGGATTTCTGGTGCACGGCATGTTCATCTTTGGTTATCCCATGAAGGAAGGCGTGGATTTCAGGATGGCGGCAAAGGAACGTGTAAAGCATTTTAAGAATTTTATCAGGACGGCCAAACTCGATACCATACAGGTCTTGCTGCCGGGTCCTTTGCCCGGAACAGAATTAAGGGAGAGACTTGAGAGGCAAAAAAGAGTCTATCCCGCTCAAGATGTGGGCTGGGAGTATTATGATGGAAATTTCCCCTTGTTTGAACCGGATGAGCCAATGAGCGCTGAAGAGATGCAAGCATCTATTAGGAATATTATGGGTAAGTTTTATCAATTTAAATATATGTTTATGATAGTCATGCATATATTTTCCTTCCCGACTTTGATCTTCTTTTTGCATGATATTAAATCAGGATGGAAAAAGTGGTATAGGACTTGGCGGAACCATCTTGTTCGTTTTGGCGGCTGGATTACTATAAGGGGATGGGTAAAGGAGTTTAAAAAAGATAAATTTGCAGAAAGATTAAAGGAAGCAAAGGCCCATTTGAAAAATTCGGGTTAGAATTTACTTGCTTGATAGTAATAGGAAATTATATAAACCTATTTATGCTCAATTTGACCCTTCGACGCGGCCTTCGGCCTTGTCCTTCGACAAGCTCAGGACTAAGGATAGGCTTGAGGCATAATGCCGCTCAGGGTCCGCGGAAAATCTCTCAAAGTTTCGCCAAAGGCGATTTTCCTTGACAAATAAAAGTGATTGGCGTATAATAAATATAGTTTAAGTAGTAAATAAGTGAGTAGAAGTCTTTAGCCGTAGGGCAAAAAAGAATTCGCCTTGCGGTTTTTTTGTTTTTCTGCCGTTGTTTACTATAATCTTGAGGAAAGGAGGTAGTGAATAATGGCAAAAGGAACAGTAAAATGGTTCAATGATCAGAAAGGATTCGGGTTTATTACACCTGAGTCAGGCGCAGATGTATTTGTGCACCATACTGCAATTCAGAGCGAAGGTTTTAAGACTTTAGCGGAAGGCCAGCAGGTAGAGTTTGAAATAACCAAAGGCCCTAAAGGTAACCAGGCTCAAAATGTAGTGAAGTTATAGCCTAAAAACAGATAAGGCCCGTGCGTAAGCAACGGGCCTTATTTTTTTTAACAAATCAATTAACCAGCCTTATATTATAAATGGTCAAAAAGATCAAGACATTTAAGAAAGGCAGAGTTTGTAAGCTTAAAGGCTGCAAGCAGTCCTTGAGTATTTATAATTCAGGTATTTATTGCTATCTTCACAAACACCCTCTTATTTATAAGAGAATGTCAGTGCTTCTCTATAAACTACAATGATTTATGCATTCGCGCCGCTCAACATCAGCATCAGCATCAGCATCAACCTTCGACCTTGTCTTTATTAACTCAAAGTGATAGCATATATAGTATATAACCGAAGGAGGTTTTATGGATTTTAATACGCCTAATGAATTATTAGAAAGAGATAAGCCAGACCCGAAAAAGGCAGGCCCTGATTTTAAAAAGTATATTTTTTCCGCCATAGGCGGAATTTTAGTTCTTGTGTTTATTTTTTCAGGGGTTTATTCGGTAGGGCCCGATGAAGTGGGGATCGTACGGCGTTTTGGAAAATATGTGCGCACTACGAATCCGGGTCTTCATTTCAAAATACCCATGGGCGTGGAAAGAGCCGATAACGTCAAGGTGCAGTATATATACAAAGAGGAGTTTGGTTTCAGGACCCTTAGGCCGGGCATAAAAAGCCAATATTCTTCCAAAGAATATTTTGATGAATCGCTGATGCTTACAGGGGACTTAAATGTTTTGGTTGTTGAATGGATAGTCCAGTTTAAAATTAAGGATCCTGTCAAGTTTTTGTTCAATGTAAGAGACCAGCGCGAGACCATACGCAATATTTCCGAAGCTGTAATGAGGCAGATTGTCGGAAACAGTTCAATGGGCGAGGTCTTGACCATGAGGAGGGTGGAGATAAATCAGGAAGTACAGGACACGCTTCAGAAGATTCTCGATTCTTATAATACAGGACTTAAGATCGTAACAGTTAAACTGCAGGATGTTAATCCGCCTGACGAAGTCAAGGCGTCTTTTAACGAAGTTAATGAAGCTAAACAGGAAAAGGAGAAAATGATAAACGAGGCGTGGGAAGCCTATAATAAAGCTATTCCCGCGGCAAAAGGCCAGGCAGAAAAAACTATCAGAGAAGCCGAAGGATATGCTTTAAACAATATAAATACGGCAAAAGGGGATGCCGCGAGATTCATAGATACATGGGAGGCTTATAGAAACGCGAAAGAAGTGACGCGCAAAAGGTTGTATCTCGAAGCAATGAACGAGATTTTGCCTAAGGTGGGACAAAAATATATTATGGATTCTTTATCCGGAAGTATATTGCCTCTTCTGAAGCTAAACAAAGAAGGGGGTGTAAAATGAAAACGATAGTTAATGTTTTGATAGGTGTTTTAATGCTTACAGTGCTATTTTTCGTCAGTGGAAGCCTTTATACCATAGACGAAACACAGCAGGTTGTTATTACCCAGTTTGGCGAACCCATAGGCGAGCCTATTGCAAAAGCAGGCTTGTATATAAAGCTTCCTTTTATTCAGCAAGCGAATTATTTTGAAAAAAGGCTTCTTCAGTGGGACGGGAACCCTAATCAAATCCCCACTAAGGATAAAAGATATATATGGGTCGATACTACCGCGCGGTGGAAGATAAAAGACGCGCTTAAATTTTTTCAGTCCGTAACGAATGAAAGAGGCGCTCATGCCAGGTTGGATGACATAGTGGATTCCGCCACAAGAGATTATATTACGAATCATAATCTGGTAGAGGTAGTGCGTAATTCAAACAGGATAATAGAGTCAAAAGTTATGACTGAGCAGGATGAAATAAAGGCCTCTGACGAAGCGCTCGAGACCGTGACGGTCGGGAGAGATGCTATTACGCGCGGTATACTTAAACAGGCCTTGGAAATAGTCCCTCAATACGGCATTGAACTGGTGGATGTCAGGATAAAGAGGATAAATTACGTAAAAGACGTAAGAGACAAGGTGTATGATAGAATGATATCTGAGAGAAAAAGGGCTGCAGAGAGATATCGCTCGGAAGGTCAGGGCAAAAAAAGAGAGATAGAAGGCCAGATGGGCAAGGAATTAAAAGAGATATATTCCGAGGCCTATAGAACAGCGCAGGAGCTAAAAGGAAAGGCAGATGCAGAAGCGATAGGTATATACGCGGATGCCTACAATAAAGACGTGGATTTTTATTCTTTCATAAAGACTTTGGATACTTATAGAAATACCATAGACAGCAACACGACTCTGATTTTCAGTCCGGATAATGAATACCTGAAATATTTTAATACTTCGGAATGATGTTCTTTTGTCCAGGGTCTTACCTTATATGAGCAGTAGCAGTGGCAGTAGGGGGCACTTAAGTGTCCCCTACTTTGTGGATAAGTTTTAGGCCTTCTTTTAAACTTGACAGATCCCTAACCCCCGAAAACATCAACGTTTAGTTGCTTTCAGTTGCGTTCAGTTACCTCCAGTTACATAGCCATTTTGGACTGATTTTTAACATTTTGCGTGCCAGATAGTGTAGATTAAAAATCTTTAATAATATAAAAAATGTGGTATAATATGCCTATGAAAAAGATATGGGTACATAAAGTGAATTCGTTTAAAAAAGCAAAGGATTTTGAGGTAAAGTATTATTCTGATTTGAGTGGTTCAGAAAGAATAGATATAGTTCAGTTTTTAAGAGAGCAATATTTTAAGCTAAAGGGGCGGTTAAAAGATGAGAGTAGAAAAGGATTACGAAGATCTATTAAGATTGTTCAATAAAAATAAAGTAAAATATTTCATAATCGGAGCTTATGCAGTTGCTTTTTACGCAAGGCCCAGATACACGAAAGACATGGATATATTAGTCGAGCCGGATATTGAGAATGGGGAAAGAATCATCAAGGCTTTAAAGGAATTTGGATTTAAAAGTCGTAAGCTTTCTGCGAAAGATTTTGCCAAGAAGGGTAATATTATTCAGTTAGGTTACGAACCCATAAGAGTAGACATTATTACGTCAATTCCAAAAGTGAATTTTAAAGAAATCTGGAAGAATAAAAAAAGAGCTAGATATGGAGATGAAAATGTCTTTTTTATAGGACAGAAAGATCTGATAAAAATAAAAAAGACATCAGGGCGCGAACAGGATAAAATAGATATAAAGATATTGACCGCAAATCTGTGATTTACGCACAAATTCCCTAACCCCTTAAAAAAGTCAACGTTTAGTTACCTCCAGTTACATAGCCATTTTGGACCGATTTTTGAGCGTTTGCGTGCCAGAAACGTGCAAGTTTACACAAAATTTGAAACTTTGAGGTATTTGGGTATACTTTTGGGAAAAAAAGGAAGGATTATGGAGAAGAAAAGAAAGTCTATATATATTTTCAAAGAGGGGAATATGATAAAGCCTGGGAAGATGTTAATAAAATAGAGAAATTAGGACACGAAATTGACCCTGAATTCATTGAAAAGTTAAAAAAAGCTTCACCCATTCCAAAGTAAAACAGCAAAGGGGGATAATGAAGAAGAAAAGTTCAGTTATTTTGGTAATCTGCTTATTGGGTATCTTACTTTTCGAACCTACCCTCTATGCGGGTAAAGTAATAGATAAATCTTCTGAAGGTTATCTTTTATATTTACCAAATACCGTGTTATCAGGGGGCGGGTCTTCTGTTTTGGTATGCTTGGCTGGTTGGGGCGTAAAAGTAGAGGATGACATAAATGTTTGGAAATTTCCTGCTGAAAAGAATAATTTTTTACTTATTCTCCCACAACTCAATCACCCCAATATAAGAACATCTAAAGACCATTTGCAGGTAGAATCCTTTATTTTTTCTATTGTAGATAAGGTTTTAGAGCAATATCCTGTTGATGAAGGAAGGATATTTATTGCTGGGACCTCAGCTGGAGGAATGATGGCTATTGATTTGGCATTGAAATATCCTGATATATTTTCTGGTATTGGTGTTATATGCGGAGCGAGACTTACACGTAGTAATGGATTTGAATTAGGTAGATTTCTCAAAAATGCAAAAGAGCAGAAATTTTACATAATACACGGAGAAAATGATAAAATCATCTCTTTAAAAGAAGCAAAGAAAACAAGAGATAAGCTCGAAAGATATAAAGCCGAGGTGAAATTTGAAATAATAGAAGGAGGCGCTCACACCTTACCATCTCTTGTATATAACAAAATTGCCAATTGGTTTAATAGCTTAAAGTAAAAACGGGGAATAGGGACGCTTTACTGCATTATAACCGTTTATAAATGTTAAAGTTACAACTGCTGTGATTCCAGTATAAAAACCTGGAATCATGGGGGTTGTAACTTATTGCCTTTATTAAGGTTACATTACAGTAAGACGTCCCCACTGCCTATATACTTATTCATAAGTACTAATAGTTTATACGGAGAGTATTATTTTCAGAACCATGGCGGGGGCCGGATTTTTATTGACATATAGGAAAAGTGTGATATTGTAGATATGTATAAATGTTACTCGGTTGTTCCTTTAGGAGGTACTTTCTATGAACAAAAATACAGTAAGCGCCCTTAGTCAAAAAGAGGCTGAAATTGTCGCACGTTTATCGTATGAGGAAAAAAATATTGTAACAGCTAAAGAGCTGGATTCTTATTTGCCGGTAGATTTTCAGTACAGAAGGAAATTAGTTTATAGCCTTAAGAAAAAACGAATATTGATTCCAATAAAAGGCGGAGTTTATATATTTGTGCCTTTAGAATCTGTGCCAACCGGGCGCCGTGTCAGCGAATTCCTAATTCCGCCTATTTTCTTTCCCAAAAATAACTACTATGTTGGTTATTCAACGATGTTTAATTACTATAACTTTACCGATCAGCAGTTTCAGGCAGTGTATGTGCTAAATACGACACTTTCCAGGGAAAGAACAATCGCCGGATTATCTTTTAAATTTACAAAAATCCCTTCTGATAGGCTTTATGGGTTAGAGAAAATAGACATCAAAGGCGGAGAGGTTATTGTCAGCTCGAAGGAAAGGACACTGGTCGATCTAATTTACTATAATAAACCAGTGGGCGGTATTGAGGTGGCCATAGAGATATTTGGACGGTTTGTGAAAGAAAAGGAATGTGATATTAAGAAATTGATTGAATATGCCGTACGATTCCCCAAAATTAAAACGAGAAAACGAATAGGGCTTATTCTTGAAAAAGCAGGTGTGTCTGATTCAATATTGAAGCCGCTTGAGAAAAGTGTAAAGAATACATCGCTGATTTCGTTTTCAAACTCCCGTAAAGGAACAAAAAATGAAAGATGGAGAGTCATTGTTAATCCACAAAGATAAAGACAAATTCCTTAAATTAGTAGATAGAACCGCAACGCTCACAGGTTTTTATGCGCCTCTCACGGAAAAGGATTATTATCTGACGCTCATTCTTTCGCGAATAAATGAACTTTCAGATAACCTGATTTTTAAAGGCGGGACATGCCTTAATAAGATTTACTATTCTTATTATCGTTTGAGCGAAGATTTGGACTTTAGTATTCGGTTGCCGGACTATACGACAACGCGCGGTAATAGGCGAAAATGCATCGAACCAATAAAAAACAATATCGAGGGTTTTGCAAAGCAGCTTGATATGCGCATAGAAGGCGCCGAAAACGCAGGCCGCAACGAGTCAAAGCAGTATGTTTATTACTTTGTGTATGACCCTGTGACAATGCCATCGGAGCAAACAGTTAAATTTGAGATTGGACTTTGCTTTAACCCTATTCTTGAAACAGAAATGCGGCCGGTTCAACACAAATTTTTGCATCCGTTTACTGGTGAGTCTTTGTTTGACGGGGGAAAAGTTAATTGTCTATCGCTTAATGAAATTGTCAGCGAGAAACTGCGCGCCGCGGCCCTTAGATTGACCATTGCTCCGCGCGACTTTTATGACCTCGATTTTATTTTGCGCAATGGATTCGATTTGGGGGATAAAAAAGTTATGAATCTCTTTAAAAAGAAGATTGAGGAAGATGACGGAGATACTAACCTTAAAAAGTACCGAGTCAATCTTGGCCGTTCGGATACTGAAATAAAAGATATGCGTTCGAGAATAAAAAATGAATTATTCGATGTCTTAATTCCGAGTGAACGGGAAAATTTTGACCTTGATACTGCGCTTGAAAGGATTAATAGAGCGATGGGAGCGCTTAAATAATGAGTTACGTGATGGTAGACATTGAAGCGGATGGGCCGATACCGGGGGATTATTCGATGATCTCTTTAGGGGCAGTTATCGTAGAGCCATCATTATCGAAAACCTTTTATGGGAAATTAAAGCCCATCTCAGAAAAGTGGGTACCAGAGGCATTGAAGGTAAGCGGGTTTACGCGCGAAGAGACATTGGGTTTCGAGAATCCAAAATCAGTCATGGAAAGATTTTTCGTTTGGATTGGAGAAAATTTAAAAGACAGACCGATTTTCATATCGGACAATAACGGATTTGATTGGCAATTCGTTAACTGGTATTTTCACCATTTCCTTGGACAAAATCCGTTTGGTTTTTCTTCCATGAATCTTGGATCGCTCTACAAGGGACTTATTCATGATACGTTTAAGAATTTTAAACATTTGAGAAAAACTAAGCACAC
>JBDRBM010000049.1:0-4133 GCA_043822665.1 Candidatus Omnitrophota bacterium | reverse complement strand
ATTGTCCATTATTCTACGGTTATCAAGATAAATGGACCCAGTTACAGGGCTAAGAATCTTAAAAAGGAAGGAGGTGGTAAGGCGTAACTACTATGGAAAAAAGTCGGGCTTTTGCTATGGAATTTGTCTTGACTTTGAGGGTATCACAGAAATACATGTTATCCGGCCCTTTCTTCAAATGCTCACAGGGATCGCCCTCCAGTACCCCGCAACAACCTCGCACCTTTTACACAAGGCTTCGTGCGCCTGGTATTTCTCCTCTTGAGATTGATTATAACGCTTTTCATCCATTTAGAAGTTCGTATCCTTTAATAATGCTATCGCATGCCATTTGGACTATATTATTGAAGTCGCCGTGGTCTCCCTTGGCCAATGCCATGTAGTAATTATACCTGTCTTCTATGCTTATTATGGCCGGCGCAAAGCCCTGGCTTAGCAACTGGGACAGCATAATAAGCCTGCCCACCCTGCCATTCCCATCAAAAAACGGGTGGATTGCCTCAAATTCATAATGGTCCCTGGCTATCTTGCCTATAACGTCTTTGTTGTAATCATTGACGGTCTTTATGAATTTGCCCATTCTGAGCGGCACATCCTGGGCTGATGGCAGGGCGATATCGGCATTAGTCAGGTTGACGTTTCCGGTCCGATATTTCCCGGGCAGTTTATTATTAAAGTTGTACATTACTATTTCATGTAATTTTAATATATAATCCTGGTTTAGTCTAAAACCCGTCTCCACGTTATTAAATAAAAACTCCAGCGCGTTTTTGTGATTTACTGCCTCGAATATCTCAAACATCTCCCTGCCATTGACCTTTTCCCCGCTAAAGGCCTTTTCAGTCTCTTTGATGGTCATTCTGCTTCCCTCAATCGCGTTTGAGTGATATGTCATTAGAAGTATAAACCTATCCCTGACAGCGCTTTTTTTCTTAAATGCCTTGAGAGGGTCCTTGATTTTCTTCTTTAATCCCAGCACCACCTCTCTTAAATCCACATATTCCTTGAATAGCTGGTCAATATCCCTGATTTGCGCAGGATGAGGCTCAATCTCTTTATCTATCCAGCGATATATTGTCTTATAACTCACCTCAAGCCGCCTGGCAAGTTCAGACCTGGATATACCAGTAGCGATAAGGATTTTTTTGACCTTATCTTTCGCGCTTAATCCAAAATAAGCCATTTCAGGGCCTCCTCATGTCCTAGGACATATGTCCTATTGATATTTACACCAATATTATACCATATGTCCTATACAAATCAAGCGGTTTTCAGGTGGGCTATAAAAATTTAAGGAGGTTCAAACCTGTCTCTGGATCCAGTTCTTTCCTGGCCTTTATGCCTTTTAATTCAAAAATAACTGCCTCTATAAGAAAAAACACCTCTGAATCCTTTCTAATACAGCCTGAAAGCACCTTTTTCCCTTTCCCCAATGCCCCGTGGATATGAATCTCAGGCCCTTTTCGCCCCTTAAAAATAGTACCGACCCCAACCACTTCCCACGCGTCTTTAAAGCCCTCCCAATGCGGTTTTGGGGGTATTTTAGGCCTTTTTGGGCCAGTCACGACATGGCCTTTCCGCAAGGCGCCTATCAGAACCATCACGCCTGCCGAAATCCTTTCTTTTTTAGCCAGGTTCTTGACCTCATCTATCAAAACATCCCCGTCATCAAACCTGACCAAAATTACCTGTTTTATCTGACCTTTAGTGTATTGCATATGAATCATAAACCTCCTGTATCTTTTTTATTTTACGCCAAGAGTTTTACTGACCTTGGCCTGCTGTCATGTCCTTGTAATTTTTAACAAGGTCCTTTATTTTCTGGTTAATGTCTATATTCCCTGTCAAGACTCCGCTGTCTTTTATCAACTTTTTGACACTCTCCTGCTCTTTATTGGTTAATTTTAAGCCCGATGAGGCATTAATCGTTCCTGAAAAAAATCCTCCAGTAATTCTGTCTGGCGTACGTTTAATATAATCTAAAAATGCCTCCCGGTCAAAAAATACCCTGCGAGAAGTATGCGCTGATCCTTTTTTAAACTCTGTGACCCTATAAATTAAAAACGCCTTGCTTTTAACTAAAAGAAGTACGAATATAACCAGGATTATAACGCAAAATGCGGCTAATTTTTTCATCCCTTTGCCTGTATCATTGTGAATCCGAATAGACCAATGAAATAGTCTCTTTTATTTTAATACTATCCTTTATCGGTTCAGGGCTTTCATTGATAATAGTGATATCAACTCCACGCCCCACTATTTTCGACACCAAAGGCCTTATATCCTTTTTCTCTGTGATTAAATGTCTTTTTTCTCCTTTTGCGGTGTATTCAATGCCTGAAAAATGCGCATGTACATGTCCTATGCCTTCTAGTTTATTAAAAACCATGTCATAGTCAATAGTGCCTTCTCTGGCTAGGATGTGAGAAAAATCGACGCACAGTTCGCAGTCTGTCTCTTTTTGTAACATAAGAAGTTCGTCTATATCCCCAAACTGTGTTCTCTTGCCAGTTGTCTCAGGCGCCAAGATCACATCCCACTTGTTCTTTTTTACGATTTCTCTCATGTCTCTGATCTCTTTTTTTATTATATCATATGTCTCTTTTTTGTTCCTCTCCTGATAAAACCCCGCATGGAATACGATATATTTTGCGCCAAGAAGATGCGCTTTTTGACAGCTATCCAAGATCCTCTTTTTAGAGGCTAAAACTTTGGCCTTGTCAATAGAGGCAAGATTAATATAATAAGGGCAGTGCACGGAAAGCATCACATCAAGCCCTTTTGCCTTTTCCCCCAGCCTTTTTGCCTGATTATCAGGCATTTTCACGCCATATGTAAATTCTATCTCCATGGCATTCAGACCAAGACAATGCACCTTTTCTAACCCCTTCTCGTTTCCAAGCCCAGCAGAACCAGCAGGCCCTATCCTTATCATTTTCTCAAAATACCCCCATCATTTCTAAACGCTGAATCTTATGTTTACTATATCTCCGTCTTCAATGATGTAATCCTTGCCTTTGATATATAATTTCCCGGCCTCCTCAACTCTCTTTTCGCTGCCAAGGCTTATAAAATCGTTATATTTAATGATCTCCGCGCGTATAAATCCTTTCTGCAGGTCCGAGTGTATTGCGCCGGCGGCTTCAGGCGCAGTGGAACCGGACCGGATAGTCCATTGCCTTACTTCGTCCTGCCCCACAGTAAAAAACGATATCAGGTTTAATGCCTTTATGCAGAGCTGTGTCAGTATATTTATCGCGGGCTCCATTATGCCGAGTTCTTTTAAAAATTCCTTTTTCTCTTCCTCTGATTCCAGATTAGCTATCTCAGACTCAACCTTTGCTGAAACCTGCATGATACTGATTCCGGCGGGCTGGTACCTGCTCTTTAACTCATCCACAAGGCAGGTATTCTTTAAATCTTCTTCCGAGATGTTTAGGACTATTATCATGTTCTTGCGTGTCACAAAAGGATAACTTGATATTATTTTTTTTTCGTAGCCGGTAAGCTCTAAAAGCCTTAAAGGAATCTCCTTCTCAAGATGCGTTTTCATTTTCTCTAGCACCTCTTTTTCTTTGAGGGAAGCCTCTTCTTTTATTTTCTTTATATTCTTCTCGAGCCTTTCCATTCTTTTTTCGATAAAGATAAGGTCGTGTAGAATAAGCTCCGAGTTCACTGAATCTATATCTCGCTTAGAATCAACAGAACCTTCCGCATGATAGACAGCCTCATCTTTAAAAGCTCTTACTACGTGACATATGGCGTCAAGTTCATTGATGTCGACAAATATGCCTCCCTTTGCAATTGTATCCTTTTCTAACTTCGGCAGCATCTCAATATCGATTCTTGCCATCATAGCTTTTTTAGGCCTGTAGGCCTCGACCAGTCTGTCAAACCTAGCATCCTTAATTTCGGCAACAGCTTTTATCGGTTTATTTAAAACGATTTCGCTTTCTTTTGGCCTGCAATTCGCAAGAACTTCGAAAAGTGTCTTTTTTCCTGATTGAGGCAATCCTATTAACCCTATTTTCATGCTTTCCCCCTCTTCTTTTATAATAATCTCCCGGCTCCCTTGCAGGGCTGAGTTGATGCGGGTCGGATGAATCCGACCCCTACAAAGTTCGCCCGAAGGG
>JBDRBM010000048.1:0-15292 GCA_043822665.1 Candidatus Omnitrophota bacterium | reverse complement strand
TTAGCTCATATATGCCTAAGCATGCTTCATAGCGGGCAAGATTATAATCCTGCTAGAGTATTTAGTTGCGCTTAGTTTTAAAAGAGCGATTGTTCTTTGAAAATCTATTAAAATTTATCTTTACTCTTTATAGGATGTCTTATTTGATTTTGAAATTCAATATCAATTATACCAGAAATAAAAACCCTGTCAACTAAAATAACTCTACAAGTATAGTATTTAAGTAGCCGGGCTAAGTTTCTCATCACTTATCTCATATGTCTTTTTGCCCTGGCAGGGCCTACGAAAAGACGCTCGACCTAATAATATCTTAGTCCCGCAAGGTTTATCGTAAGGCTGAGCCTCGCTCCCTTTTCTTTTGACAGGCAGAATCTGTAATTATGCGTTAATCCTGTTGTTCACAAAAGAAAAAGGCTTTTCCTGCTCTTTCTCTCAGGTATTCCGCAGCTTAACTTGACAATTCTTACATGCCACATTTTGTCAAGCTACCTCTTCTGCCTTTGAAGTCGGGTTCAGGGCATAAGTCCCAGGCACGTCTATCACCACAGGCTTCTCCTCGCCTATCTTCATCCGGCCCTGGATAAATTCTACAGTAGTGCAGGGGTAGTTCGATATTATTATCCTTGCGCCTGTGAGACGCGAAAATATAGCGCTTTTACCGACATTTGGATTGCCCATCAATAAAATCTTATTTATTTTCACCCTTAACCTCGATAAATATCTTTTTTGCCATGCCAAATCCTACAGAAAAACGCACCCTGTCCACTTCTATTGTCTGAGGCCCCCGCCAAAAATGGGAGCTGACCTTTTTTATGCTCTTACCAGGCCTGATGCCAATGTTATTGATGCGCCTTTCTAAATTACAACCTCCGCGCAGTTCTTTTATTATACCTGATTCTCCTGTGCGCATTTGTGTTAAGTCTACTACCATTTGACGCTCCTTCCATAACTACATAATAATACAAATATTAAAATTTCTCTACGTAACATTTTTTCATAGTAAACCTTACTAACCTTTTTTACACAAGAAAATTGCCTTCGGCGATAATTTTTTGCGATTTTCAGTGGTTGGAATTTCTCTTTTTTGAAATTCCATACCATAAATTTCCTGACTTTGCCTCTATTGAAGATAGAAGCGACCTAAATGATTCCTGGAAAGCTGCCACGCCGTCATCTAATAATTTTTTATAGACTTTATCTACATCTATCCCCGCGTCTTTTAGCGCCCTAATCGTCTCTTCTGCGGATTTTTTATCGCTACTTAGGGCCTCTTTTACAACCCCATGATCGAGAAATGCCTGGAACGTGTTATCAGGCAGTGTATTGACCGTATTTTTGGCTATTAACTCTGTGACATATTTTATGTCGCTATACTTCAGATCCTTTGTGCTTGTCGAGGCCCACAAAACCCGCTGGACATTTGCCTCATTTTCCTGGAGTTTCTTGAAATCGGTTCCTAAAAATATATCTGAATACGCGGCAAAAATAAGATTTGAATTCGCTATAGCTGCCCTCCCCATTAATGACTCAGGGCCGTTATTGTCCTGAAGCAATTTGTCTATAAGCGTATCTATACGGCTTACAAATACACTTGCCACAGACCTCACTCTGTTAGGCCTTCTTCCCGCGGCAATAAGTTTCTTTAATCCTCTTATATATGAATAGGCCGCGTTTTCATATTGCCTGAGAGAAAATATCAATGTAGCGTTAACATTTATGCCTTCTCCGGTAAGTTCTTCTATGGCAATATAGCCTTCTTCGGTCGCGGGGACCTTCATCATAACATTGGGTCTATCAAGCTTTTTAAACAATCTTTTTGCCTCGTTCACGGTCTCCTCTGACTTGAACGCGAGGTCAGGGTTGACCTCGAGGCTCACGTAGCCATCCAGGTCTGATGTCTCTTTATATACAGGCAAAAATGCGTCTGCGGCGTTTCTTACGTCACATACTGTCAGTTCGTCATATATTTCAAAGGTAGTTTTATTTTTATTACATAACTCCTCTATCACTGAATCATAATCATTGCTCAATCTTATGGATTTATCAAATATCGTGGGATTAGAGGTCATGCCCCTCAATCCCAGATCAATCAGCTCTTTTAATTTTCCGCTTTCGATCATGGAGCGGTTTATATTATCCAGCCACGCGCTCTGGCCAAATTCAGCTAGTCTCTGGATCGCGGTCTTTGTCATCTTCTCTCTTTTTTCTTCTTATGGCTCTATTACATTGCCCAAATGTATATATTTAAGTCCTGCTTTCATGCCTATCTCTTTTGCCATTTTCAGTGTCTCCGCAGGTGTTGGCTCAGCCTCAAGGTACTTAAAGTCAGGGTGGAACCGGGATATGTGCCAAGGCATCTCAGGATCCACGCTTCTTATGAATTCCGCGATATCCTTAAATTCTTCTTCTTTATCATTCTTGCCTGTCACAACCAGGGTCGTAATCTCTACCCAAATCCCCAGCCTTTTCATCGTTTTTATAGAATTAAGGACAGGTTCAAGGTGAGCGCCGCACATTTTTTGATAAAAATCTTCACTGAAAGATTTAAGATCGATATTTGCGGCATCTAAATATGGTTTTATGGTTTCGAGCGGCTTCTCTGTCATGTAACCGTTTGTCACAAAGATATTTGCAAGCCCCGCCTCTTTAGCGAGTTTTGCAGTATCATACGCGTATTCAAAAAATATAGTAGGCTCTGTGTATGTATAGGAAATACTTTTGCATTTGTTTTTCTTCGCCTCGCTTACGACTTCCTCGGGCTTCAGCTCATAACCACTAACATCCTCGCCTCTTTTCGAAAGCTGCGAGATCTCCCAGTTCTGGCAAAAAGAGCATTTAAAATTGCACCCTATCGTAGCTATTGAATACGATAATGAACCCGGCAGAAAATGATAAAGTGGTTTTTTCTCAATAGGGTCCACGTGAGAGGCAATCACCTCGCCATATACATGTGTATACAGTTTCCCGTCTTGGTTTTTTCTGACACCGCAAATACCAAACTTGCCTGGAACAATTTCACAGCGGTGCGCGCATAGTGAACATCGCACTCTCTCTCCGGACAAACTTTCATAAAACATCGCCTCTTTTATCATAAAACATCGCCTTAATCGTTCTTTAGCGCTGATGGGCAGAGTTCATTCAGCTTACACTCTCCGCATAATGGCTTTTTCGCGTTACAGATCCTTCTTCCGTGATTCACAAACATATAATTAAAATCCAGCCAATCCTTTTTTGGGACGATTTTTAAAAGGTCCTGTTCTATCTTGTCAGGGTTATCGTGCCTGCTAAGGCCCAGCCTCTTGGAGAGCCGTTTGACATGAGTGTCTACCGCGATACCCTCTGATTTGCCGAATCCGCTCGAGAGCACTATATTGGCTGTCTTGCGCGCCACGCCAGGCAACGTTATAAGCTCCTCCATGCTATCCGGAACTTTACCTTTAAAATCCTTGATTATCTTTTTTGACGCGGATATTATATTTTTTGTCTTGTTCCTGAAAAATCCTGTTGAACGTATTTCTCTCTCGAGTTCCGCTCGCTTTGCCTTAGCGAAATCACCAGCCGTTTTATATTTCTTAAAAAGTAAAGGCGTTATCCTGTTTACCCTGGCGTCTGTACATTGCGCTGACAGGATAGTAGCAATCATTATCTGGAACGGCGTCTTATAATAAAACGCGGTGCGGCTTTTGGGATAGCTCGAACTCAGTATCTTTATTATTTTTAAAACTCTTGCCCTGGCAGAGTCCACAAATTTACTCAGATACCTTTATATCTTTTCTTAGTTTACCGTTTATATTGCAGTATGCCTCTACGCTTATAATGTCCCCAACCTTGGCATCAGGTACCATATACACGACAAACTGGGTTGTATTAGTGTCCTGCTTGATTATTTTGTGCTCAATGATTTCAGCGCCGTTCAGCGATATGTCGACCTTGCCTACATGGTGCTTTGCCATATCAGCCACAGGATGCGTTATAATAGCTGTCAATATCCTGGTCTTGAGATTGTATTCCGTCTTTATATCCGTAGGCGGATGGGCGTACGCCTGTGTGGCCGTCAAAATCAATAGGCACAATACACATGATAAAATTAGCCTTTTCATAACCCCTCCTTTCTTTCGCCTTAGGCGGATCATTTTGCCTGCCCCGTACCCAGTGCGGTAGGGGGTAAAGTTATTTTGTTTAAGAATACATTTAAGATGTTGAAGCACAATAATGCCGCTAGCTCCACCTCAAGCCTGACGCCTTTCTCATAAAAAAGAAACGTCAGAGACGCCACACCTGCTCCAAATAATATTTTTCCTGTTCGGCTGAAAGGTGTTGTCCTGGGCTCTATCAGCATGATGAAAATAAAGAAATAATTCAGATAGCCGAGTATATTTATAAAAGACGCCCCGTGCATCAAGGCCTGAATGCCGTATAAAATCAAAGAGACCGCAAAATAGCTCAGGACTATGTCGAATTTTCTTATCTTTAATGTAAAATATAATCCTGCGGGCACAATTATATACCATATGTAGGTGGCCTTCCATTGAGTAAAAACACCTAATAATAAGGTCGTTAAAAAAATACCCAGCGCCGCGGGATTAAATATGTGTCTCCCGCGGAATCTAATAAAGTGTTTTGAAGCAATCGCCATTACGGCGGCGAGAGCTATAACCCACCACTCCAGATCACTCGAGAGGACGTAACCTATGATAAGTCCTGATACAATCGAGCTTTCAGTTATAACCAATTTTTTATCTTTAATATAATTGATCAGGGTGTCAGTTGATACCGCGAATAAAAGACTAAGTAATATGCCCCTAAGCAACAAAAAATCCCTGCCCAAAAAAGAGAGGCATAAACCAAATACCGCGAGAAATATGCCCAACTGGACTTTTACGGAAGAAATCTTCATTTTAACCTCGATATGTGCCTGAATACCCCCAGCATCGCCTTGGCGCCTTCGCCGGCGGCAATGATAATCTGTTTTTCAGGAACGTCTGTAACGTCTCCTGCGGCAAATATGCCTGGGGCATTGGTCATGTTATAATTATCCACCTTTATCTCTCCTCTTTGGTTTTTCTCAAGGCCTTTTACAAAATCAGAATTTGGTATAAGGCCTATTTCGACAAAAATGCCCTGTACGGATAGTGTCTCTTCCTTAGTGCCTCTCTTTACCTTTATACCGGTCACCAGTTTTTCGCCCACAACAGCCGTAGCCTGAGAATTATTAAATATCGTGACGTTTTCTTTATTCTCCATTTTTTCTTTCATTACACTATCACCTGTCAGCTGAGGCGCGATATTGATAATATAAACACGCCTGGCTATATTCATTAGCTGCAGCGCCGCGTCCAATGCTGAATTCCCCCCGCCTATCACCGCCACATCCTTGCCTGAAAATAGAGGGCCGTCGCATGTGGCGCAATATGTAAGGCCTTTGTTTTTATATTCTTTCTCTCCTGGTACGCCGAGCTCTTTAGAGCGCTTCCCAGAGGCCACTATGACTGTCTTTGCTCGGTATTCAGCCTTATCTGTCCTGATATAAATAATATCGTCTTGTTTTATGACTTCTTTTACGATTTCATTTTCCTTTATAGAGATCCCGTAGCCTCGTATATGCTCTTCGAATTTAGAAACAAGCTCTGGGCCTGTCACGAATTGATAGCCCGTATAATTTTCTATGTCGCCGCTCCATGCGGTCTGGCCTCCTATATCCTTTGTAACAATCAGGAAATTTATCTTTTTGCGAGCGGCGTATACTGCTGCCGTTATTCCTGCCGGGCCGGCGCCGATTATAATTAAATCAAACACGTCCATATCTAAGATCCCTGCCGTATGTGATGCGGAGTAAGATCAACTATTTCTTTCACGTCCACTTCTATTAAGTATTCCGGTTTCGGCAGAAGCGCTTCAGGATGCCTTGGATGCCCTTTTTCCCCTTTGATATTCTTAAGCAGGCGATGCGAAATACGCTTAGCGATCTTATCTTCCCACAGCTTGGTTATTCCGGATTTGACCTTCCCTTTTTTTGCAATACCTGCTTTGCCTTTGAGCGAATAACCCATAAACTTGTGCTCGTCAACTGCCGTAATGCTGATATTTGGATTCTTTTGCAGATTCGTATAAGTCTTCCCCTTGTACAGGTCAAATAGATACACTTTACCGTTTTTATCTATCTCCACTATACCTTTACAGGAATTATGAGGAAATCCTTTTTCGTCAATTGTTGTTATTACAGTATAATGCTGTTTGTGGAAAAATCTAATCAGGCTTTCGTTTAATGATTTCATAATCAGAGTCCTGTCTGTTTTATCACTGATTTTATTGCCTCCGCGGATTTTTTAAAAGCGGCTTGTTCTTCGGGATCAAGCTCTATGTCCAGCCTTTCTCTTACACCGTCATTATTCACCACCGAAGGCAGGCTGAGATATACATCATTCACGCCGTATATATTTTCCACAAGGTTTGAAACCGGCAATACCGAATTTTCATCGTGCAGTATGGCTTGCGTGATCCTCACCAGCGCAAGCCCTATGCCGTAAGAGGTCTCGCCTTTTCTCTCTATGATCTTATATGCGGAATCCCTGACCTCGCGGAATATCTCTTTCAGTTCATTCTCGCGATCACAGCCGTCCTTGTGCCTGCAGATATGACAGTAATCTTTGAAGAGCGTGCCGCCTATCATGGCCCTGCTCCATACAGGGAATTCAGTATCACCGTGCTCGCCCAGGATATACGCATGGATGTTTCTCGGATCGATTTTGCAGTGTTTTGCTATGAGAAATCTGAAACGGGCAGAGTCCAGAACTGTTCCTGAGCCGATTACCTCTTTGGCGGGTTTTCCAGAGATCTTGTATGCGGCATACGAGAGGACATCTACGGGGTTACTAACGATGAGGAGGATAGAAGAGCCGGCATGTTTAATTATAGCCGGGATCATCTCCTTGAAGAGTGATACATTGTCTCTGGTGAGGTCGATGCGGGTCTGGCCCGGTTTTTGTTTTTTACCAGCTGTTACAACCACCAGATCTGAATTCTCTATATCGGGGTAATCCCCTGCCACTATTTCAACCGGCGATGTGTATGGCGCGCCATGGCATAGATCCAGAACCTCGCCTTCCAGCCTTTTTCTGTCTATGTCTACGAGAACTATCTGGCGGGCAAGGCCTCTTATGGTCATGGCATAGGCATAGCGGAGCCCTACATTGCCGCATCCTATTATAGAAACTTTGGGCCGTAGATCAGGTGTAGCCATTTTTACACCTCCTATATTGTTAAGCCTGAGCTGGTTGTGGAGGAACAAATATTTGTGCTGTTATTTTTTTTAATTCAGCTAATGCCGCGTCGTAATCCGGAGGGGATGATAATTCCGGGACCAACTGCGCATACCTTATTATATCACTTTTATCTATTATGAAAAGCGCTCTCGCGAGAAGCCTTAACTCCTTTATTAATACTCCGTATTTCGTACCGAAATCCGCGTCCTTGTGGTCAGAAAGAGTTTTTACCTTGTTGATATTATTCATCTGACAGAATCTTTTCTGCGCGAATGGAAGGTCCATTGAAATGAAGATTATTACCAGGTCTTTTGACAGCTTTGCCGCTTCGTCATTGAAGCGTTTTATCTCTGTATCGCACACAGGTGTATCAAGAGACGGCACTGAAGCAATAAGTTTAATCTTGCCCTTGAAACTATCGAACGACACCTCCCCCAATCCCTGGTCCAGGGCCTTAAAGTTCTTTGCCTCCTGTCCGACTTTTATTGATTCACCTAATAATGTCAACGGATTCCCCTTCATTGTAATAGCATTTTTATCTTCCATATTGCCTCCCGCAAAGCAAGCTTTGCGGCTACATTTATATTCAACGTAGCTGCAGAGCTTGCTCTGCCAATTATTTGAAGTGCTTTTTCTTGTATTCTTCCAGCAGTTTTATGGTTTCATCTTTACACTGGCCGCACACAGTGCCGGCCTTTGTCCTTTCCTGGATTTCGAGATATGTCCTTGCGCCTTCCAGGACAGCGTGCTCTATTTCAAGGTCTGTGATATTCATGCACTGGCATATGATACGGGCTTTTTCTTTTTTAATCTTATCCATCATGCCGTTACGCTCATAATAATCATCTATGGCGGCTCTAAGCGCCTTATCTCCCAGGACAGAACAATGTATCTTGTGCTCTGGCAATTCTCCCAGTTCTCTTGCGATATCCTTAGGCGTTAATTTATACGCGTCTTCGAGTTTAATGCCTTTTACCATCTCTGAAAGGATAGAGGTAGAAGCTATCGCGCTCGCGCAGCCATATGTCTTCCACTTACAATCTATAATCACTCCTTTATTTTTATCTACCTTTATCAGCATGAGCATCTGGTCCCCGCATTTTACGTTCCCGACCATGCCTTTGCCGTCTTCTTCATACTCTTTATCATCGGCAAGCACATTTCTAGGGCGCGTAAAGTGTTCTTTTACCTTACCCGTATATACCCATTCAAATGCCTTATCCATTACTTTCTCCCTTTATAGGCGGATGACATACTTCTTACTTTTTTAATTACGTTCGTCAATTTTTCTACTACATAATCAACTTCTTTTTCTGTATTATCGCGGCCCATGCTTATCCTTATGGAGCCGTGCGCTTTTTCCGCGGGAAGGCCTATGGCCAATAAGACATGCGAAGGGTCCAGCGAACCGGAAGCGCACGCGGAACCTGTTGAGACAGCTATGCCCTCAAGGTCCAGGTATAATAAAATCGCTTCGCCCTCCGCGCCGTCAAACGATACATTCAATGTGCCTGCCAGGCAGTTAGAAGGATGGCCGTTGAATTGAATATCAGGGATATTCTTTTCTATGCCCTGTCTTAACCTGGCCTTTAGCCGCAACAATCTTTTTTCTTCGTCCTTCATTTCAATTCTACGCGTATCTATAGCCTTGCTCAGACCAATAATCCCCAACGTGTCTTCAGTGCCGGCCCTGCGGCCTTTTTCCTGGTGGCCGCCCCTGATAAGAGGGCAGAAAGGCGTGCCTTTTCTCACATAAATCACTCCTATGCCTTTAGGACCGTATATTTTATGGCCTGAAAATGAGAGAAAATCAACTCCCAGTTCATTAACATCTACAGGAATCTTCCCGACCGCCTGGACAGCATCCGTATGAAAATACGCCCCGCCTTTATGGGCTATCCCCGCAATCTTCTTAACGTCAAGTATAGTCCCTATTTCATTGTTTGCCGCCATCACTGAGACAAGGCCGGTCTTATCAGAAACATATCTATCCACCTGTTTCATATCTATCTTTCCGAATCTATCCACAGAGATATATTTAACCGGGGTTCCTCTCTCGTTAAGACATTTTGATGTCTCGAGGACGCACGGATGCTCAATGGAAGAGGTCACTATCTCTCTCTTATGAGCGTCCGCCCCGCAGGAAGACGGGCAGCTGCACGAAAAGATATTGAGTATAGTATTGTTAGCCTCTGACCCGCTTCCGACAAAGATCATCTCATCTGAATTTGCGCCTATAAAAGAGGCGATATTCTCACGCGCCTTTTCAATCTGCGCCCTGGCGCGCCTGCCAAATTCGTGAAAACTCGAAGCGTTCCCGAATAAGCCCATTGCCTCAGTCATGGCCTTTTTGACCTCGGGGTGCAGAGGGGTTGTCGCGTTATGATCCATGTAGATCATTTTCTTTTTCATGTCACATTCTCCGTTAATGTAAAACTAGAAGATGATATTGGCTAATAATCCCAGGGCGATTACCTGAGGAACGGCTATTATAGGCAGCCATATGGCGACGCGCTTACCCACATTAAAATATAAAAGTCCTATTTCTGTGTAGTCTGTCACAACCCCTGCCATTAAAAATACAAATGCATTGCCTAATGCGCCTGTCTGCCTGTATATCTCAAAGGCAAGAGGGGCAGTGCCTTCAGAACATACCTCCATTACAGTAGCTATTACCAGGGTCACAAGCATCCCGGCAAAAGTAGGGCCCATATAATGATGAAAAATATTCTGAGGCACATAGGCTGCTACAAGACTGGCGAGGCCTATACCTATCAATATCCACCATAATACCATGTTCGCGAGAGATAGTGTTCCTGAGAACACGCCTTTGATATCTTCTCTCAATTGCCTGCCGGAAAACCTGTAAGAAGAAACCCTGTTTTTAAAATCTTCGGCTATGGAAAATTCTTCCTCCATCGGCCGAGTATTATGATTGGTCTCTATCATGTCCTTTGATTCCAATACTTGATATATAAGGCCTGTAATTATAGCAATGACTATCGCGCCGAATATAATAAAGAGGGCCTTGGGCCCAAAGAAAGCTAAAAGCATTATAGTAAGCGGGAGATTTGCCCAAGGGCTTGCCAGAAGAAATGCCACCACGGCAGGATTTGACGCGCCTTTTTTATGCAGCTGTATGGAGAGGGCTAATATGCCGTGGCTGCAGGCGCTCATGAAAAATCCCAATATTATCGAATAAAATATTGTACGCTTTTTTGGCTTTGCAAGTATATGGGATATATATTCCCTGGGAACAAAATGGTCTATCACGCCTCCTAATGCGAAGCCTATCAAGACGGCCCACCAGATCCTTCCGAGATACATGTATAGGGATCCCCTGAAAGGTGTTAAGAAAGGAATAAAATAAGACAGCGCGCACAGAAGTGTCAGGATGGCTGCTGTCAAAATTACCTTATTCTTATACCATTTTGTATTTGCCGGAACTCGGCAGGTATTTAGTTCGCTATCAGATATCTTATTTTCTTTTGCAAATTTCTCAGAGCAATGTTTACCGCAAAAATAATAGGCTGTCCCGCCCTTCACCAGCTTTATGCCAGTGGATTCATTGACATCCATTCCGCATATAGGGTCTTTTGCCATATAATTTTATAACCTTTATTTATAAGCGATGCCTTTAAATTCTTCCACATATTGTTGGGCAGAAAAGGCCGCTATGGCGCCGTCGCCGCAAGCAGTAACAACCTGCCTGAGAAGCTTCCCGGTACAGTCGCCGCAGGCAAAGATGCCTTTCTGGGAGGTATTCATGTCAGGGCCCGTAAGTATATACCCTTTATCATTGAGGCCTACTGTATCTTTAAAAATAGCGGTATTAGGTTCATAGCCCACAAAGATAAATACGCCGTTACATGTCAGATCAGTCTTCTTGCCTGTTTTTATGTTTTCCAATGTCACGCCCGTAACTTTATCCTCGCCTCTAATCTCTACAGGCCTTGATTCCAATACAAATTCTATCTTCTCATTATCTCTTGCCTGTTCCTGTAAGATTTTTGTCGCGCGCAGGCGATCCCTGCGGTGTATCAGGCTTACTTTTTTCGCAAATCTGGTCAGAAAAATAGCCTCTTCCACCGCGCTGTTTCCACCACCCAGCACTGCTACCTCTTTATCTTTATAAAGCGCGCCGTCGCACGTGGCACAGTACGAAACGCCGTGGCCTATAAGCCTTTCTTCCCCGGGGATATTGATCCTTTTAGGCCTGGCCCCGGTCGCGATAATCACGGACAATGACGAGTAAGTCTTTTTCTCCGTAATTACATTAAAGCCTTTTTCAACCCTATCTATCTTTTGTACGTCACTGGTTATAAGTTCTGTTCCAAAATGCCGCGCCTGTTCCTTAAATTTCTCTATAAGCTCAAAGCCGTTTATCCCTCCGGGAAAACCCGGAAAGTTCTCTATGGAATCAGTAAGTATTGCCTGGCCCGGCACGCTCATGCTCTCTATCACCAGGGTATTGAGCCTCGCCCGTGAAGTATAAATAGCCGCTGTAAGCCCTGCCGGCCCTCCTCCTATAATAACCACATCATAATCCATAACAATTCTCCCAGAAAAGCCGAGATTTGACTTCGGCTTTTTATCTTTGCCCGAAAATTTTGGTTCCTATCCTTATTATATTAGCGCCTTCCTGGATGGCTATTTTATAAGAATTGCTCATGCCCATGGAAAGGTATTTCATTTCAATTCCCGGCAGGCCAAGAGATTTTATTCTCTCGAATACCCTTCTAGTTTCAATAAAATACGGCCTTGCGGCTTCAGGGTCGCCTGTCAATGGCCCCATGGTCATGAGGCCCATTATCTTTATATGTCTAAACCCTGATAGTTCTATTATAAGCCCTCCTGCCTCTTCTGGCAAGACCCCGAATTTTTGCTCTTCCCTGCCGCTATTGACTTCTATCAATACAGGCATTACCTTGCCGATAGCAGCGCACCCTTTATCCAGTTCTTCGGCTAATTTTATTGAATCAAGGGTCTCTATCATGTCAAAAATACCGACTGCCTTTGTGACCTTATTTTTCTGAAGATGCCCTATGAAATGCCATTTTGCTTTTCTGCCTATTACATTAAACGCTTTTTCAGCCTCCTGGATATAATTTTCACCTATAATCTTTACACCTGCCTCTATGGCCTCCAATATCTCTTCAGGAGACCTGGCCTTAGAGGCTGCCTCAAGTTCTACACCATCAGGTAATTCGCTAAGGATCTTTTGAACGTTCTCTTTAATCATACGCGCCCCTGCGTTTTAATGTGTCCTCTTTATTAATAGGCTCTATGTTTACTCTTTGGGCGTCGTAAACAGAAATTATGTTCATGCCGCTGAAATATTTTTTTATTTCATCTATATCTTTTTTTGGCAGGGGTTTTACCGGGCAGGGCCTTAAAGGCGTATTGATCTGGACTTCGTCGGGGTCTATTTTTTTTACTATCTCTGCCATGGCTATGGCAGAATTTTTATTTTCTTCTACAAACATGATCTGCAGCGCGAATTTGCCATTATAACCAACGCGGAATTCGTTCATGCCCTTCAGGATCTTATTAAATTCAATATCCCCTGATGGCCTGTTTATTTTGTCCAACAAATTTCCTGAACAGGCGTCCAGCTTTGCCATGACAAAGTCCGTAAGGCGTAAATCATTTTGCGCATCCAGCCTGTCCATTAAAGACGCGTTTGTTATAATCGCGATCTTTTCTTTTCGTATATCTCTTATCTCTTTTATTATCTCCCCAAGGTTTTTAGCAAGCGTGGGCTCGCCTTTTCCTGAAAATGTAATGTAATCTATTTTTACATCGGGCAATGATTTTATTTCCTCTATAATGGCTTTCGCAGGGACAAATATCTTTCTTTCCCGCGCTGAAGCTTTTTTCGCGCCTACCTGGCAATAGACACAGTCAAAAGTACAGGCCTTTTCTTCGCCTGGAATAGGGTCTATACCCAATGAACTTCCCAACCGCCACGAAGCCACCGGCCCGTATATATACTTATAGTTCTTTTTCATGATTTCTTTTCTTACAAATTGCCCCTGCGGGCCAGGAGTTCTTTATCTATGTTTTTCATTACAGAACGGTAATGCATTACTCCGACAAGCTCTTGAGATCCGGCATCTTTTAATACAGGCAGAAAATCCAGCTCTTTCCTCCTGAATATCTCTATGGCCTCCTTAAGAGGCTGGGCCGCGTAAAGTACCCTGGCGGCAGGTTCTGCTATATCCTTTGCCAGTATCAGATTATTTAAGTCCAGCTCCTGTTCCATAAATGTGCTTCTGAGTTCTCCCAGCGATATAATGCCGAGGAGATTTTTATTTTTGTCTACTACGCAGATATGATAGGAATCGCTGTGTTTAAATGTCTCCACAATGGAATAAAGCGGCATTTCTTCTTTAATGACTGGGAAATCTTTACGCATGAGATCACTTACCTTATAGGAATCTATGATATCGCTTTCAGTCACATCCCGGCCTATCTCCCCTGCCTTTTTAACAGCAAACTTCACTGATGGGGGGCCTATGATCTGGACTATAAAAGTAGTGGCTGCTATAACATTTATTACGATCAATCCTATGTTCGCGGCCTCGGGGCTTACTTTGCTGAGATTGTGATGAATCGATATGGCAAGCCCAATGGCAACTCCTGCCTGAGAGAACAGGCACAAGCCCAGGTACCTGGTAACGGTTTTCTGCGCCTTGCCTATAAGGCCTCCGATAAATGCGCCTGTCATCTTGCCAAAAGTCCTAGTGGCCACATATACGACTGCCAGGACGGCAATGCTGGTCTGCGCAAAAAGCCTTATGTCCAGCCTGGCACCTACCATGGCAAAAAACAAGACATATATGGGCGGGCTGAATGCCTTTATGGCCCCGAACATCTCTTCGCTTTCTTTTGGCGCCAGATTAGAAAGCACTGCCCCTAGTATCATGCTGGAAAGGATAAGGTCTATCTTAAAGAAATTAGAAAGCCCTACGGCTAGAATAATAATACCCAAAGAAAATGGCAATATCCGCTCTTTGTCTCTTATAAATTTTATAAGCCGAAATAATATATATCCTCCTGTTATGCCTATAAGGGAGGCAATGCCTATTTCTATAAAAGGCATCTCTATGCTGTGCAGTACGGAAAGGTGTTCTTTTACAATAAGGGATTTGGCAAATACACTGGCGAAGCCATATATGATAAGCGCCAGGGCATCGTCCAATGCGACTATCGCAAGAAGCGTTGTAGTGAGAGGCCCTCTTGTTTTATACTCCCACAGCACATCTACTGTGGCGGCAGGAGCTGTGGCTGAAGCAAGCGCGCCGAATAAAAGACCCAGATATAATTTCTTGGTAATCAGGGTTACTACAGCGCATACGATAAAAAAAGTGAAAAATCCCTCGCTTAAAAGTATGGAATATATCGAACGGCCGTATTTCTTAAAGATATCGAGTTTTAATTCTGCGCCTATTAAAAATCCTATTATGCCCAGGGCTATGCTCGTAAAAGGATTAAGCGCCTCTATTGTGGCGTCGTTAAAAATCCCGAAAAAAGATTTGCCCAGCACAAGGCCTATTACAATATAACCTACGACCTGTGGAATCTTAAGCTTTTGAAATATCTTCCCGCCAAGCGTGCCGAAAAATACGGCTATCCCCAACAATAACAGTATATCCATCTTTTCTGCCTTTAAAAAAATATAACTCCTACTCTATTGTAGGAGTTATATTTCATTATAAGACAATCCGCGTTAAAATCAAGCTTAACTTGACAAAACTTACATTGTAAGTTTTGTAAATTTAACGCCCTTCGGGCGAACTTTGTAGGGGTCGGATTCATCCGACCCGCATCAACGGGCGCCATAAATGACGCCCCTACAACGACTTAAAAAGGAATTTCCTACTATATGAACTTAGCGCACCTTCGGTGCGGACTTTTTGTCATTGATATATTTCATCTGTTCATTGCATTTAGGGCAAGTAAACGTTGGGTATACACCTTTCTTACAGCCTTGTGAGTAAAAATAGGCATCAACGACAATATCTTCT
>JBDRBM010000047.1:0-31665 GCA_043822665.1 Candidatus Omnitrophota bacterium | reverse complement strand
TGGGATATTCTATCATTCAGAATCACCCTTTCTTAGACGGAAATAAACGAGCAGGTTTTGCTGCTATACACCTTATGCTGCTTATCAATGGTTATGATCTCGCATCTACCACCGAAGAAGAAATCGGTATGACAGAAGATGTTGCCTCAGGAAAAATGTATGAAACTGAAATAGCCAAATGGCTCAAACAGCGTTCTAAACGGGAATGACAAGTTTAATGTTCTAAAGATGAACGATAGTATATTCTATATTTTTGGTGGGATTATGTCAATAGGAAAATGGATCCCCGCCCGCCTAGCGGCGAGGCCTTCGGCTTTCGCGGGAATGACAAATGTATCAGGTAAATAGCCTGTGGGATGGCCCATATGCTGTATTTTATCGCTCATAATCGTAAATTATACAGGATAATTATTGCTATGACAGCAGCCATTTCCAGACAGGCAGGACATTTATCTTCAGCCCATCTTCATGTATATCAGATTTCTGGCCATCTGTTAATATCAAACAGTTTTTTATATTAAGCTTTTTAGACGCAGTTACTAACGCGCGGATCTCTCTTTCTTTCGTTCCTTTGTCTTCTATATTATCACTGACCTGTATAAGCTGTTCAGGCCTCCCTTTCTTAGTTATCAGAAAATCCACCTCGTTATTGTCTATTTTAAAATAGTAAATTTCTTTCTCTTTTCTTAAAAGCTCCAAAAATACCATATTCTCAAGATACCTGCCCTTATCTTCGCTGAACTGAAAAGACACGGCAGTTACAAGGCCTGTATCTATACAATAGATTTTCTTTGGATTTACGGTTTGCTTCTTAAGAGAGTAATCGAAAAGCGGCACCAACTTTATAAAATTTACCTCTTCCAGACAGGATATATATTCAAAAATAGTATCCTTGCCTATTTTAGAGCCGGATGATTTTAAAAAATTGTAATAAGACGTAAAAGAAAATGTGGACGCGAAATGCGTCAATAGATAGCGCATTATATTCTTCATTAATGTAAAATTTCTTATTTTATAACGGTCCACTATGTCCTTATAAAATATTAGATCAAAATATCCCTGCAATATCTGTATCTTAAGGCTGTCTTCCTTATCAAAGATCTCAGGAAAGCCGCCGAATTTCATATATTCCTGAAATAGCTTTTTGGCCTTATGCCTGGAGGGAGAATATTCCAGGTTATCTTCTATTTTAAACTTATTAGCCATTAAAAACTCCTTAAAAGAAAACGGCATTAAAAAATAACTTAACGTCCTGCCGCGAAGCGCTGTAGAGATTTCCCCGGAAAACAGTTTAGAGGAAGAACCTGTTAAAAATAATTGGAAATCAGGCTGTTCGGACAGCCTCCTTACGAATTTATCCCATAGCGGCGTTTCCTGAATCTCATCCAGAAAAAAATATGTCTTTCTGTCTGTATTATCAGGATATAACTCAAGGTACGCATCTAAAAAAACATCCCAGTCATCCTTAGAAAAAGGCTGTATCCTTTCGTCTTCAAAATTGATATATGCTATATTTTGGAAAGGTATCCCCCTGTTTATAAACTCACGAATTATCTGATAGAATAAAAAAGTCTTGCCGCACCGCCTCGGTCCATAAAGAGTGATGGTTTTACCCGCGTCTAAAGGGATATATAGGCCTCTTGGTATGATATTAAACTTTTTATGCTGGGATTCTACTATAACTTTTTTGAATATTTCTTTTTTGTTCATATTTATATACTTATATATAAGTATCCTTTCGACTCTAAGTGTCCTTATATATTAGTATACTACTATATGAGGACTTGTCAAGGCGCGGAGATGCGCTTCACCGTAGGGCAAAGCAAGCTTTGCGGCTACGGGTAGTAGTATTAGCAGCATGAGATGCTGCGGCTACTGTTCGAGGCTGTAGGGCTCCTTGTTATAGATCCCTGCTTTCGCAGGGATGACAAGCAAAGCAGAGCAAGGCTCTGCGGCTACGGTTAGTTCAGCGCCGCTATGATGCCTACTCCTATTGCTATGCGGGATAGCATTTCTACTGTGTCTTTTAATAGCTGGCCAGGTGGAGTCCAGTATCTGAACTCCTGCGGGACTACTATGGTGGCGCCGCGTTCTACGCTCTTTGACATCATGAATTTACTGACTGCCTCGCCATTGGCCTTTATGACATATATGCCTCTCTTATCAGCGTGTTTGGTGAGACCGCCTGTTTTCCTCAGATAGTATTCTATACCTTTACCCGGTTCAAAGGGTATGGATGTGGGGTTATTGACGCTTCCCATTATAGTAATGCCTGATGTGGTTTGCGGAACTGTAAGAGCGTCGCCGTCTTCAAGTAATATGTCGTATTTGGTGCCTTTTAACTGAGAAACAGGCAAAAGGGTCATGACCATACGGCCTTTAATCTCCGCTGAAGCTATATACTGAAGCATTTCCTGGCGCATCCTGACTGACTCGGATATACTGGAGGGGTCTATACCTGTGCCACGTCTCAATAGAAGCGCCTGTTGTTCTGAAACAAGGTTTTTATTTTCCCTTTCTATGTAATCCTCTCTTAATTTTTCCTGGGCTTCTCTTATTGACTTGCGCATAAAGATAGACCCATCTAAGAATGCGTCATCCGTAAAGCCTCCGGCGCGCTCTACGAGAGAACTTAGCCTCTCGCCTTTTCGGATGGAATAGGTGCCGGGATATCTCACTTCACCTTTTAGGACAATTATCCTGCGCTCGGTGAGCTTGGGCTCTGATTTTATAAAAATGGCGTCACCTGAACGGAGTATTATGTCTTTATCCACCATGATATTTACATCTGAAACCTGTTTTATGCCTATATCACACACTACAGGCTGTTCTCCGGGAATTATATGGAACAACTCCGCGCCCCTTATTACTTCACCGGGCTTTATGCCTCCTGCCCTGAATACAAGGTCTGATATCTTCATCTGGGGCGTAAGCTCGTATTTACCGGGCCTATTAATAGCGCCGTCTATCTCTACGAATGAAGGAGGGGTAATCTCTGACTCGGAATATATAAGAAGGATATCCCATTCATCAAGGTCTATATTTTCTTCTTTCGCGCCGAGTTTTATATCTTCTAAGTTTACAGGGATGATCTGTCTCGCCCTGTCACTGGTAACCCTGGCTATCTCCAGCCTGGATATGTAAGTAGCTGGCATAAAGCCTTTTGCCCTCGCGATAAGGTCAGTTACTTTCATATTTTTAGTAAGGGCGTAATCTCCGGGCCGCTCGACATTACCAAGTATGGATACAAAGTCATGCTTCAGGCGCACAATAGGTGAAACAATCACAAGGTCTCCGTTTTGAATCTTTATGTCTTCTAAAGAGAATTTACCAAGGTCCGTCTTCTTTAGCTCTATATCCAGCATGACGCGGCGATCGTTGTTTTCTATGCGCTCTACCTGGAGCCTCTGGAGGTCTCCTGTGGGGGTAATGCCTCCTGTAAACTTCAGGAGGTCGCTTAACCGGATGTCGATTTGGGTTTCATATATGCCGGGGCGTTTTACATTGCCCGCGATAGCCACTACGTCTCCTATGGGCGGGATAAATACAGTATCGCCTGACTGGACCCTGGATGACGCTGTCATGTGGCCTTCCAGTAAAAAGGTGTATAGATCAATGAGTTCTTCTTTGCCATCAGCATGGATGATCTTTATCTTCCTCAATGTGCCGAGCTTGGTGGGGCCGCCTGCCGCGTAAAGCGCCTGGAATATAGTAGACTGGGAATTAATACTGTAGGAACCTGGTTTTTTTACTTCTCCCATTACATACACTAGTATCTCCCGGAGCTTGCCCATGGAGACATCTACTTTGAAATTTGTATAAAATTGATTAAGCCTGTCGCTTATCTTTTTTTCAGCCTCTTCAAATCTCATGCCCCATACGTAGAGCGGGCCTGCCTTAGGGAGCATGATCTTTCCTTCGCGGTCGACTTCCACGGGGAATGTCTCCTGGACACTGCCCCAGATGTTTATGACTAATGTGTCGCCTGGGCCAATGACATAGTCAGGGCCTATGGGTACAACTGCTGTTTCTGATGTAACCTGGGGTGAAAAAGTAGGCTGTGAGGAGGAACTGCCACCGAATGCCATCTTTATCATACCGAGGGTGGCCAGGGATTCAGCTGATTTGCCCAAGGCTTGTGATTTTGTTTCGTCTTTCTTCTGCTGTTCTTCATCTGGAACAAAAAATAGATCATAGCCAAATTGTTTTAATTCTTTTGACACGCCGAAAGGTATGGTCTTTGAGAAGCTTGTTTCTATAATCGAAGGTTCTTCTTCGAGCAATGACTTTTTCATCATCTTCCTATCTTCGATTACATCGCCTTCGGGGAAGAAGGTATAACCGTCATAGGGGCAGGTGAGTTCCTGACGGAGTTCGTATTGAGATCCGGCGCTTCCTGTAAGCTGGGAAATGTTGGCCTTCTTAGGGGCTTCTTTTTTGGTCTCCTCTTGTTTCTTTGCGAATAGATTAAAAAGGCCTTTTCTATCCTCTTTATCTTTAATAGTGGATTTTATGTCTTCGAGATTCATTTCATCATCTTTTGTAATTTCTTCCTCTGCTTTTGGTTTGACCTCATAATGAACCCAATGTGAATGAGGACTTTCTTTGCCTGGAATATAGTAAAACTCCATATTACAGCGGGGACAGCGGACTTTTTTATAGATGACGGGTTCATAACCAGTGGATTCGTCTGTCCAGTTTTCGCTCTTAGCGCTATTTGGCTTATAGGTTTTTTTCTCGTAGGAAAAGGACTGAGAGGGGGAAAACGTGGTTAGTAAGAATGCTATTATGGCAAAGAAATTGATGATTTTAAGTTTCTTAAACATGTTTATCTCCTCCTTATTGGATTGCTTCGTCGCTTCGCTCCTCGCAATGACACAAGTTTAAAACCTCCTTGTGGCCTCCAGGCCGAAGATGTGGTTTCTTGCCTTCGTAGATGTATTATCGTAATTTGTTATATCTTCAAACTCGTAGAAGAAGCTCAGTTCTATATTCTGTATATTATACATATTTAAGGCATCTTGCATATTAAATTCTATTCTTAATTCGTTTGTAGTTTCTATAAGGGCTTTGGTCAGGCCTCTTTTCTGGCGGCTGAATGTGGCGTTTAGTTTATACTCACCCGGGAAATTAAATATGCTTGTGGCCGCTATCTCTTCTGAATCGCCTCCCAGGCTGTGGCCTATTATGTTACCGTGGTGCGTGTAGCCTGAGGCGTATTTAAAATGGGTGTACCAGATTTTATCAAATTTAGCGTATTCTATTTTACCGTCAAAACCGGCTATTTTCAATAAATCCGTGAGATATATCCCTGTCACAGTGGCCAGGTTTATAGGGACATTGCGTGACTCGTCTTCTCCGCCCCACTCTGTGTAGAGCTTGGCGCCTGTAGCTATAGGGAGAAATTTATCTATTCTTTTTATAAAAAGCTGGATGTCGCCTGAGATAATATGGTTTTCGGCCTCTTCGCCTCCGCCAGCGGCTGAGAATACCAGAGAGGCGGCGCTCAGGTAATCGGCAAGGCTCGCCTTATCAACGCCTTTACCGCCGTGCATCAGGATATGGCCGAACCCGAACTTTAAAAAACCGCATGGCGTATAGTCGAGTCTCCAGCCTGTCACAAAAGTGTGTTCAATGACCCTGCTTTTCTCAAGCCTGGCTGTAAAAAACTGAGCGTTGAACCTGCCTATTTTTTTCAGTGGCCAGCCTGGAAGCCTGAAGGGATAGACATTGTTCCACCTGACCATGTCCAGGGGAAAGGCATTGTCTGTCATTAAAAGCGAACCGTGAAATCCTGGCCCCCACCACATGGAACCGCGGCCTATGGCAAGCTCCATATTGCGAGATGGGTGACTGAACCTTATCTGGGCGTTCTCAATGTCAATGTCTGTATCACCTTCGCGAGCCGCGTATCTTACGCCGGGGGTGAGTGACGCGGCGAAAAAATTAGCAAACTTGGCCCATGAGGTCAGTTTCGCCCTAAGGTTAAATCCGTCTTTTAATTTCCAGCCTTCTTTATTTTCAAAGACCGCTCTATCTGATTCAAGACTCGTGTAAACTTTTTCAATGCTTAAGCCGGGCTTATTAAATATATTCTTCTTTGGGCCAACTTCCGTTACTGAGGCGACCTCTACCCCTATCGTGACAAGTTCTTCCCTGAATTCATCTATAAGGTTGTAGATGAGAGTTTCTAAATACTCCTGCTCGGACCAGTTGAGCTCTTCCTCGTAACTGGCTGAGCGGTCAATGACATCCTTTATTATGTATGCCATCCTTACGCGCGAAACTGGCCTCGAACCTATGCTGGATATGTCGCAAAGGCCTACGATCGCGAGTTTTTCAATGGCGTCGTAGCTCCAGTGCCTTACGGGGACATCGACTGAAGGATTGGCAAGGCATGTATTTGATATTAAAAGAACAAAAAATATTATAAATAATAAATTTTTGAACACTATTTTTTGAGATTGCTTCGTCGCTCGCCTCTCGGCGAAGCCAAGGGCTTCGCTCCTCGCAATGACAGGGGGACAAACCCTCATTTTCCGCTCTTCCGTAAAAGTTTTTTGGCTGAGACGTGGGTTACTTTGCCGTTTTTCCATATTGCCAGAGGGCGGCCTGTTTCCGCGTGTTGTTTTATAACATCACGCACGGCTTCTTTTAGCGCGCGAAATGCTTTGTCATGAAGCGAAAGCCTTTTTTTCATAGCACACCTCTTGCGAGCGTATCATACAAATCTTTATCCTTAATTAAAATTTTGCCGTTTTTTTCTTCAGCGATCAATCGCGGTATATCTCCCGCGTTGTCAAAAAACATCCAGGAATCTAACAGCGGCTTATAAAATCTAAAAAGATTCTGAATGCCTCGGCTGAAACGCCGCCTTACATCCTCTGCAGGAACATCATGTCCTCCCTCGGCAACCCTGCCTTTTATCCTTGCCAGCGCCAGTTCAGGAGAAGGAACCCACAAAAAGAAAAGATGCAGGAGGTAACCTCTTTTTTTTAACGTTTTTAAAAAATCGACGTAGGCCTTGCCGGATAATGTCGTCTCAAAAGCAAAATCAACGTTTTTATCGGCCATGTCTTGAATCTGCTCAAGGACAAGCCGTCCGGCCTTCATGGCCGCGATACGAGGAGAAAACGGGGATAATCCTTGCGCGATAAGATCCGCATTTACAAAATGCTGGCACTTCGCATACTGCGGCAAAAACCTTTTCGCAAAAGTAGTCTTGCCCGCGCCGTTAGGCCCTGCTATTATGTAGACGTTTTTACTTTTCATATTAACGATTGAACCATTCTATTGTCTCTTTTAAACCTTCTTCAAGGCCTACCTTTGGTTTCCAGTTTAGTAGATTTTTGGCCTTTGTGATGTCAGGCTGTCTTACCTTTGGGTCGTCTTGGGGTAGGGGGTTGTGGGTGATTTTGCTTTTAGAGCCTGTCATTTTTATTATCTTTTTGGCCATGTCTATTATTTTTAGTTCTACTGGGTTGCCTATATTTACCGGGTCGTGGATGTCTGACTGGCTTAAGAGGTAAATGCCTTCTATCAGGTCAGATACGTAGCAGAAGCTTCTGGTCTGGTCGCCCTTGCCGTAAACCGTTATGGGTTCGTTTTTTTGGGCCTGGCTTATGAAGTTTGGGATGGCGCGGCCGTCCTGTTTGCGCATCCTGGGGCCATAGGTATTATGACAACAAATTCCATTTCCAGCTATAAAATTTTCCGCATTAGGGACAGAAAAATCATAAACATATCTAGTTGGTTTGCATTTTCTTATACTTTTTACCTTAGACCAGACTAAATCTCCGGAATAGGCAGAATTTAATCTTTGTCTAACACCTTTGTCCCACTTAAGAATGTTAAATGTCGATATTTCACATATTGTCACGCGGTAAAACGGGAATTTCCTAAGACCGTATTTCTTCTTAAAAGTAGTTGAATATTTTCCTACCGAAGCTACAATCCCAAAACGAAGCAGTAAAAATGTCAAGTCGTCAACCATTTTTTTACTAACTGTCTCAAAACATAGTTCTTTACCGACTTTTTTACCGCTATGCGTGCCATCCCCGTCCTTAAAGCCTTCCAAGACATATTTAAGCCTGGGAAGAGGTAACTGAAAAACCCAGACAGGAAACCCTTTTGCGCCTAAAACATTGAATATTTTCTCGAAAATGAAGTGTAAAACTTTAGAATGAATAAAAATCGCAGGGCCTCTATTTTTTGAGTGCGGCACCTTAATAACATGAACTCCAAAATTGTCTATTAGTATTTTTTCGGCTTTATCTAAAAACCGCTGATCCGAGCAAAAAGTTAAAAAATAGCTTTTCCCTTTCTTATAATACGAACAACCTTCTGCCAAATAAAAACCTATGAGCCATAAAATATCATTGGTTATCTTTATATTATTAGTGGTGATTATATGAGAACCCGCAGTATAGCTTCTTATTTTTGCATCTTTTGGTATCTTTATGTCTAATTTTTTTATAACCCAGAGAGGCAGTGAGGAGGCATGCTTGTATTTATTGGAACTACATACGATGCCATTTCGCATTCTTTCTGCATTAAATCTTCCACTATTAAGCAAAAGGCCGTTTATTTCTTCTCTTCTATTAGTAATAATAGTCTTTAACTCCGGACTAATTATGAGATAATCCCATAAAGTCTTCTCTTTGCAATGCTTTATTAATGCACCAGCTATGGAAAATTCCACAAAATCCCGCTCTACTGCCGGCAATTTAGAGGGCATAGCCACATAATCCCCTATTTTTAAATTACGCACAGGTATGGCAACGGGTTTAGAATCTGTGCCTTTAGTAAAAACGCTATGATCGCCTGTCACTTTGACCTTTCTTCCGTACCTTAAACTAACTTCGTAACAGTCGGTATCGCATGGATGTTTTATAAGGGCATCTACTTTATAGAGTTTCATTCTGCAATCTCCGGGATCAAAGGCCGGGACATATATTTCTTCCTCTATAATTATCCTCTTCTTATCTTTGGAATCAAAATATTTTTCTATTGTTTCCATGTGCATTTCTTGATCATTAAACACTATTACTTTTTCATTTGCTAAAATACTGTTGAATATGCGGACTATATGGGTATTAAGGCTGTGGGTCTTGTGATATGCCATTGTAATGGCTTCCGCGAAACGCTTGGCCTCATCATAGACTCCCCGGGGGCCTATGCAGTTTACATGGCCGTAATAGGTCTCTGGCTGGGGGTGGATCTCGGGGTCACCGTAGATCTCTGATGTGGATGCCAGTAGAAAGCCTGTCTTCTTTTCTTTTGCCACGCCAAGGGCGTTATGTGTGCCCAGGGAGCCTACTTTTAGTGTCTGTATAGGGTATTTAAGATAATCTATTGGGCTTGCGGGAGAGGCGAAGTGCAGTACATAGTCTACGGGTTCTTTTATGTCAATGTACTTGGAGACATCGTGGTTTATGAATGTGAAGCTTGGGTTTGATTCAAGGCGGGATATGTTAGAGAGTGAGCCTGTTATGAGGTTATCCATGCAGATAACCTTAAAGCCTTCCGCGAGAAAACGGTCGCAGAGATATGAGCCTAGAAAACCGGCGCCGCCTGTTATTAATACTGTTCCGGACATTTTGCCTCCTGTGGCATGTATATATTAGCTATCTCCCCCTCACCCTAGCCCTCTCCCTTTTGGGGAGAGGGAAGATAAATATTATATAATTATAAGGGAAATGCCAGGGAAGGTCAATATATTTATGGCGGGCTGGGTTCCAGCCTTAATTGATTCACTCTATGAACCACTGCCACGCAGGAACGCAGTGAATAGCCCCTTTTTTAAGCGTTATAGTTTTTTTATCATTAAGAGTAATGATTATCCCTTCTTTTGCGCCTAATTCTTCCATTGCTTGAGTCAGCGCTGAAACCTCACGGTCGTAAGTCTTCTTATCAGATATAGAAACACAAACCTGCCATAAATCTTTTTTTCCGTTTGACATAACGCTTAAAAAATCAAGCTCTTTCCCCTTTTTTGTCTTATAGTAGAAGACATTTTTACTCCTTTGGCGCAATCTGCAAAAAACAGCATTTTCTAACCGCGAGGCCTCCTCGAACTGCGGTTTCACTGTATAGGCAGTTATAAAACCCTGATCGACCGCGTATATTTTCTTGGGATTGACGGCCTGTTTTCTTCTGGAATGCGAAAAAATCGGGACTGAAAAAATACAATACGCGTCTTCAAGATATCCCATAAATTCATATAGAGAATTCTTCCCAATGCTTTCTCCCTGCGATTTAAAAGTATTATATATTTTATTTATACTGACAAGCGAAGAGAGATTCTGCAGGCAAAAAGTAATAAGCTCCCGTATCACATGGACATTGCTTATATTATAGCGTTCTACAATATCCCTATATATAACACTATCAATGTATCCCTGTAATAAATCATTAAAAAACCTTTTATCCAGCGAAACGGCCTCGGGAAAACCGCCGTATTGTAAAAAGTCTTTCATGTGATGGGATATCGTTGACTTTTCTTTTGTGCTTAATTTCTTAGCCGGCGATAAACCTTTAAAATTAAGGTATTCTCTGAAACTAAACGGGAAGACTTCTGTTACCATTGTCCTGCCTCTCAAAGCGCTCGCAATCTCCTTACCTAACAATTTGGCTGATGATCCTGAAATATAAATATGCATCTTTTCCTGATCGAGAAGCCTCCTCGTAAACTGCTCCCAGCCTTTTACCTCATGTATTTCGTCAAAAAAGAAATGCGTGTCGGAGGCGTCTAAATGCTGCGGATATAAACCAAAATAGGCATCAAGGATACTTTGGAAATCTTTCACCTGCATAGAAATCAGCCTATCATCTTCAAAATTTATATATAGTATCTTGGTTTTATCTAACCCCCGCGATAAAAGTTCGTTCATTCTTTGATACATTGACCATGTTTTTCCGCTTCTGCGCATCCCTATTAAGACGTGGGCCTTACGGACATTTGCAGAAAATGGCAGAATATCAATTTCGCGTTTAGACGGAACAGGAAGTTTTGAATTGTGAAAATCAAGAATTAGCTGTTCAAAAATCTCTCTCATAGTTTCCTTCTCCTAAGGAAAAGTATACCTATTTTTTTCCTTTTGTCAAGGATATTACTCTAATCCAATGCCGCTAATTTTGTTCTAACATGTGATCTGATTTTAGGGTTAGATATCTTCTCTATCCATTTCGAGGAAATTAAGCGCCTGGGTTACGTTGGACTGGGATTTTCCGGAAAGGGCTGTCAATTCATGCGTGGTAAAGACAGGCCTATCCAGCTCTTTAATAGCGGGAAAACTCAACTTTTGTAAAAAGGTCTTCGGCTCCTTGTTATAGATTCCTGCTTGCGCAGGAATGACAAGTAGGGCAGAGCAAGCTCTGCGGCTACTTAAGTATGTACTGTAGTTTAGTTATAACTAAACTACAGTACATTATAAATATACACCATGAAGGTGTTTTTGTTAAGTAGGGCACCCTTAAGGGTGCCCTACTTAAGGCCTCACCGGAGCAAAAAGAGCGAGTTGTATCATTTTTTACGCTTTAATTTTGTTAAATATTTAAGGTCTTCGAGGTCTTTTGTCCTGCGGGCAGCTCGTTTCATTTTTATCAAATCGCTTAAGGATGGGAAATTAACGAAGGTATCGCCGAATTTCGCCCTGATTTTATTTCTCCATATCCTCTCAAAACTTATTCCCTTAACAAAAGGGTGGATGTCGGTTTCCACTGCATACTGGCGGATAAGCAGCTTTTTCTCAAGCAAATCCCTGATTTTTATATCACTGACGTCATATCCGAAATCCTTTAAGGCCGACCAAGTCCTTTTAGCATTCACCTCGGCCGGCTCTATAAAAATATCTATATCCAGGGTCGTGCGGACATACCCATGGACAGGAAACGCAGTTGCGCCAATCACTACAAATTTAACCTTATGTTCTTTTAATGATTTGAGAAGGCCTTCTGTGTCCACTTTTCCTTAAAAGCTCGAGCGTCTCTTCGGTCTTTTTGAACATTAATTTAAATCTATCTTTGACCGAAAGAGATCTAAGGAACTTAAGCTCGAATTCTATCTCTTTCTTTGGATTATGGTTAGTTAATTTCAGCACATTGCTCATATATTTATTGATTATATCACATAAGGCGAGTCTTGACAATAAGATTACGAGAGAAGATTACGAGAGAATTACGAGAGAATTGGATATCTCTAATCCAATGCCGCTAGTTTTCTTTTAACGTGTGATCTGATTTTGGGATTGGGGATTTTGTCTATCCAGGCCTTTGCTTTTTTGAGGCTAAACGATTCAGGAAAATGTAGTTCGGGGAAATAGCTGAATAACTTTCCCTTACATGCTGAAAGATACAGGCTATCGACCAGGACCTTTTCGGGTTCTGCTATTAAAAACGAACCTCTCCCCTTATACCAATCAAATCCGTCAAAAAATAATGGCGAGAGTTTATGGACCGAAAAAAACCCTACTTTAGTACATATTATCCTTGTATGAGCTGTCGAGGCAAGGGTAATTTCCTGAGGGATTTGTTCTATTATGCCGTATAAATGCAAGGCGCTTATAAAAGAGACATAGGCGCGGCGCCTTGGAAAGAGATATGGGATTACGCTGTACGGGCTTAAACGTTCATCGGCAGCTTCTGCCCAGATGCCCCGGTATATCTTGATAATCAGGCCCTGTCTTCCAAGAAAATTAAGCGCCTGAGTTACGTTAGATTGGGATTTTCCGGAAAGGACTGTCAATTCATGCGTGGTAAAGACAGGCCTATCCAGCTCTTTAATAGCGGGAAAACTCAACTTTTGTAAAAAGGTCTTCGGCTCCTTGTTATAAATTCCTGCTTGCGCAGGAATGACAAGTAGGGCAGAGCAAGGCTCTGCGGCTGTTTAAGTATGTACTATAGTTTAGTTATAACTAAACTATAGTACATTATAAGTATACGCCATGAAGGTGTTTTTGTTAAGTTAACGCCCTTCGGGCGAACTTTGTAGGGGTCGGATTCATCCGACCCGCATCAACGGGCGCCATAAATGACGCCCCTACAACGACTTAAAAAGGAATTTCCTACTATATCAAGTTAAGCCCATTAGTAGGGGACCCTTAAGGGTCCCCTACTAATGTGTGCCTACAAAAAGGAAATTCCTATACTATCAAGTTAAGCATTATAGGTCTTTGGTGAATTTGTCCTTAGTGACGCCGCAGATCGGGCATCTCCATGTATCAGGTATATCTTCAAACGCGGTACCGGGCCTAATCCCGCTGTCAGGATCGCCTGCTTCCGGGTCATATATATAATTACAAACAGTGCATCTATATTTTTGCATTTTAGGATCCTTTGACCTCTCGCTCTCCTTACCCTTAATAAAGGTCGGAGCGGTCTTGGGGGTTGCGCCGCGTTTGACCTGATGGTAATAATCATAAGTCATTGGCTTTCCGGTTTTCAAGACCTTTGAATAAGTCATTTCCCCTATAAAAAGCGTGTGTGTACCGCAGTCAAGTTTATTTATAACCTTTACCTCCATATAACCAATGCAATTTTCAAGCAAGACAGGGCATCCTGAAAGCAGCTTCTCAAATTTAACATCTTTGAATTTATCAACGTCCCTGCCTGATTTGAATCCAAACTGCCCTATAAAGCTTAAGGGTGTTTCTTCAGGCAATATAGAGATAGTAAATCTACTGCTTTGTTCTATATATTCATGCGTAAGGTTTTTCTTATTTATGCTGACTGCGATGGTCACAGGATCGCTCGTTATCTGAAATACAGTATTTACTATCTGCCCGTTCAGTATGTCCCCCTTGTTCGAAGCAGCTACATACATCCCATAGCCTATATTGTGAAGTATATTAAGATCCACTATTACATCCTATGTTTTCAAAAATGGTTTCCAGATCCTTTTTTGGCTCACCTATAAGCCTCAAATCAAATTTGTCCTGAAGGATCTTGAAAACGTTTTTGGATATAAAGGCAGGCGGTGTAGGCCCTATATATATACCTTTAATACCAAGATACAATAAAGACAGTAATATTGCAACTGCTTTTTGCTCAAACCACGACAAGACTAGAGTCAGGGGCAAACCGTTTACATCTGTCTTAAAAGCGCCGGCCAGAGCCGCGGCAATCTGTATAGCAGAATACGCATTATTACACTGACCTACGTCCAAAAGTCTGGGTATGCCGTCGATACTGCCGAAATCCAGTTTATTGAAACGATATTTGCCGCACGCCAATGTCAGGATAACACAATCTTTGGGAACGCTCTCCGCGAAATCTGTGTAATAATTCCTGCCTGGCTTTGCCCCATCACACCCGCCTATGAGGAAGAAATGCCTTATCTTTCCTGATTTAACAGCTCCGACTATTTTGTCTGCGAGGCCCAGGACAGCTGTATGATGAAACCCTGTCATTATCTTCTTGCCAGGTTTTTCAGGCAATACTGGAAGCGATTTTGCCTTTTCTATCAATTTAGTAAAGTCTCTTGATTTAAGGTGATTCGCGCCTGGTACGCCTGTTATCCCTATTGTAAAAAGCCTGTCCAGATATGTATTTTCAGGCGGTATTAAAACACAGTTTGTAGTCGCGAGAATTGCTCCCGGGAAATCATTGAATTCCTTTTTTTGCTCCTGCCACGCCCCTCCATAATTACCAACCAGGTGTTTGAATTTCTTGAGCTCGGGATATCCGTGCGCGGGAAGCATTTCACTATGCGTATAGATATTTACACCCATACCCTCTGTCTGTTTCAATAATTCATAAAGGTCCAGTAAGTCATGCCCTGTAATAAGTATGCCTGGGCCTTTTCTAGTCCCTGTATCGACCTCTGTGGGCACAGGATTGCCAAATCTCTGGGTATGCGCCTTATCCAAGAGTTCCATTACCTTAATATTTACCTGTCCACATCTTAAGACCAGCTCCAGATACTGATTAAGGTCAAAACCAACATTAGTAACTGTCTTGAATAACGCCTCGTGCATAAACGCATCCACATCCTCGTCTTTTGCGCCAAGTTCTCCTGCGTGATACGCATAGGCAGCTATGCCTTTTAATCCATACAATAAAATATCCTGAAGACTCTGTATGTCCTCATTCTTGCCGCAGACACCCATTTTTGTGCATCCTGTGCCTGCTGCCGTCTGTTCGCATTGATAACAAAACATCTCTATGCCTCCCTGTTTTTGGCACACTAAAGTGTGCCCTACAAAAGTTGTCGCAAAAACATTTCTTGTAAGGCAGGTTAAAACCTGCCTTCTTTATTAAATGCCTTTGCCTTTATGTTCTTTGTATTTTGCGTATTTGTTCGAACCTACACAATCCTTGGCCATCTTGCACCAGTCAAGGCAAGACTGCGGCATGTTGCGGGTGGCTTTTTTCTTACAATGCGGGCACACTGTTTCGACCTCGTCAGACCATATCTCTATCTCTTTTCCACACCTGCATTTTATTGTCTCTGGAAAAGGCTCTCTTATCCTCTTTGAGCCAGGGCAGCCGTCAAAAAAACTCATTTTACATCACCCTTTATCCCTATAGTAACTTCCTTTAAAGCTATCTTTCTCCCAGAAATCCTCAATGCCTCATTAACAATATGATTCAAGCCGAAACAGCAAGGCACCTCCATGTGCAAAACTGTAATACTTTTTATATTATTATGCTTTATAATCTCGGCGAGTTTTTCTTCATATATAGTAGCCGCGTCCAGTTTAGGACAGCCTATAACCAATGCCTTTCCCTGCAAAAAATCATTATGAAAATCTGGATACGCGAACGGTACGCAGTCCGCGGCGATCAATAAATCCGCATCCTTTAAATAAGGCGCTTCAACAGGCACCAGCATCAACTGAACCGGCCAGTTTGTAAGTTCGGATCCGCATCTTCGTGAATCGGGTATCGTGGATCGGGTATCGTGTTTTTTAAAAGATCTCACAACTGTACCCGGGCACCCGCATGGCAGGGCTTCCTTCTTTGCCTCTTTTTTCTTCAGGTCTTCAAGGTATTTTTTTGTAGCCTTTTCATCAAATTTAGCCGCGTCTCTTTCCTCTATAGTTATAGCGCCTTCGGGACAATGACCAAGACAAGCGCCAAGTCCATCACAATAGATCTCTTTAACCAGCTTTGCTTTTCCATCTACTATCTGGAGCGCGCCCTCCGCGCAATTAGGTATACAGAGCCCGCACCCCGTGCATTTTTTCTCATCTATTTTAACGATCTTCCGTTCTGCCATGGCTATTCCCCCTCCAGAAGAGCCGTTATTGTTATCTTTCCCAACTCTCTCTCGACTAACTTGTTTATATTCTTCAGGTTTTTTCTCAATATACACTTCTTTATATTAGGGCAAATCCTGCCTTTAAGGAGACAATTCGTGATATCGACCTTGCCTTGAAAGATTTCTATAATATCCGTCAGTTTTATTTTGGCAGGCGGCTTTAAAAATGAAAAACCTCCTTTTTTCCCCTTATTCGAAAATAGCATCCCGCGTTTTGCCAATATCTGAAGCAATCTCCTTAAAAAACGCTCCGGCAAACCCTCTTCTTCGACTATCTCATCTACGGTAAATACATTCTTACCCTTTTTAATACGCTCTCTTGCCATATAAACCAGCGCCCTTACGGCATAATCTGTATCCCTTACTATGAATTTCACAGAATTACCTCTCTTTTTAATGATACTATTTTAGTATTATTAATCAACCATGTCAAGCATTTCTTGAAATTATTTCCGGGCTATCCTGGAAAGAAATATGCTTATTTCGTAGAGTATCAATAAAGGTACGGCCATTAGGCACTGGGTGATTACGTCCGGCGGCGTAAATATGGCCGCGGCTATAAAAATAATCACTATGGCGTATTTTCTCTTTTCCGATAAAAAACGAGGAGTGACTACGCCTATCATGGTGAGAAATAGTATCACAAGAGGCAGTTCAAAAACAATACCAAACGCAAAAGAAAGGCTTATTACGAAAGAGATGTATTTCCCTACTGAAATCATTGGCGTAAGGTATTCTGTCCCAAAGGTCATCAGAAACTTCAACCCTATCGGCACTATGATAAAATATCCCAAAAAACTACCTAGCATAAAAAGGATAAAGGAGAAAATTCCAAACAACAATACGTGTCTTTTTTCGCTATCCCCTAAACCCAGGGATATAAACTGCCATATCTGATAGAGGATAAATGGTGACGATATATACAATCCGCCAAAGATAGCTATCTTTATGCTGGTTACAAACGCTTCCGCAGGCGCAATAAATATAAGCCTGCCCGCCGGCCTTGATAAAAAGGTCAGAATTTTATCTGTAAAGAAATAGGCAAGCAGGGAAGCTATTGCGACAAAAATAATAGACCGTATTATCCTTTGCCTCAGCTCTTCCATGTGTTCTATAAAACTAAGTCTTATATCTGTCATATATCCATCATGTATTATACCTTAACTTGACGATTCTTACATTGTAAGTTTCGTAAATTTAACGCCCTTCGGGCGAACTTTGTAGGGGTCGGATTCATCCGACCCGCATCAACGGGCGCCATAAATGACGCCCCTACAGCGAGTTAAAGAGAAAATTCCTATACTATCAAGTTAAGAGGTGATGCTTTATAGTTTTCCTGTAAACATTAATATGCCTATGATTATAAAAAGCGCGGCGCCTGAATATCTTATTAATTCAGGTTTTAGATATTTTCCAAGCACAGAGCCTATCAGCACTGTTATAGCGGTAACAATGATATACGCTGATATAGACCCGAGCCAGACAGATAAAGGCCTGCTTGATTTCGCAGACATCCCGATCCCAACCAGCTGTGTCTTGTCAGCTAATTCCGCAAAAAATATCGCGCCAAAAGTGGCAAAAAATATTTTCCAGTCCATGGTTCCTCCTTCTATTTAAAATATTTTTTTGTTTTGACACAGACTCTTACAAGCATCAGCATCACAGGGACCTCGATCAACACTCCCACAACAGTAGCTAAAGAAGCGCCCGAAGACAACCCGAATAAAATAGTAGATGTCGCGATTGCCACCTCAAAATGATTGCTGGCCCCTATCAAAGCGGAAGGCGCCGCGTCCCTGTAAGATAACTTCAGCCATCCAGCCATTATATAGGTGATGAGAAAAATCAGGCACGTCTGAATAAAAAGCGGGATCGCAATCAGGAAAATGACGTGAGGCTGATTAATAATAAGCTCCCCTTTAAACGAAAAGAGCAAAACAAGAGTCAGAAGCAAAGCGCTAATCGAAACTGGCGTCAAATAATGCAGGAACTTTTCTTCAAACCATTTAAAACCCTTTCTGGCAATTAACCATTTTCTTGAGTAATACCCCAAAAACAACGGCAGGCCGACATAAATAACCACTGATAAAACAATCGTCTGCCACGGTATTGGCATTTTATTTATTCCTAAAAGCCAGCCCCCGAGCGGCGCATATAGAAACAACATGGTTAAAGAATTAATCGCTACCATCACCAATGTATGGCCATCGTTGCCTTTGGCAAGATGCCCCCAGATTAAAACCATTGCCGTGCATGGGGCTATTCCCAATAAAATACACCCTGAAATGTACGAGCGAAATAACTCTACCTGCTGCCCTCCTTTGACAATTTCAAAACCAGGAAGCCAGCCTTTAAAAAATATCCCCAAGAAAAGACTGGCGATAGCAAGCATGGTAAAAGGCTTGATGCACCAATTCACAAACAACGTAAGAATAACCGGCTTTGGCGTTTTTCCGGCTTTGATAACCTCAGCAAAATCAATCTTGACCATGATAGGGTACATCATGAAAAACAGACATATTGCTATAGGAATAGAAACTTGGTGTATCGAATACCTGTCGAGCGTCACTGCAATATCTGGAAATATCTTGCCAAGAAAAATACCTATCCCAATACAACCAGCAACCCACAAAGTCAAATATTTTTCAAAAAAACTCAAGTGTCTTTCCTCACAAATAGCCCTATTCATATTATTTTACGGCCTTTTCTTTAAAATTAAGAAATTCATTAACCTCTTCTTTTATATAATTCAAAAACCTTTCCTTGTCGCCAATATACCCCCAGATCTTTTCCAGTTCTTTATATTCCACCTCTTTACCCCCTTTTACCATAGAGAGCACGACTGATTTAGAACACAACTGGTAATCTTTAATAAAATGCGAGTTTTCTTTCTCATCTATATTTATCGCCATGTAGACAAGCCTGCCGGAAACCAGTTCTTTCTCAAAAAACTTTTCTGCCGCCTCTTTTGTATACTCTTCTATCTTATAACAATTAGCGCAGCGTGATGCTCCGTGAAAATAATATATATTCACACAATCATCTGTGTCTCCGGAACCTTCTTCAACCAGAATAACAGGGATAAATAAAATTGACCAGAAAAATAGCATTATTATATATCTTTTCAAGTAATCCATCGCTCTATCTCCTCTGGCTCAGGCACCCTTCCCGATGCCTTAACGTTTCCATCAATAGCAATGGCAGGCATTGACAATATGCCATATTCGGCGATCTTATTTATGTCTTCAATCTTAAAGACCTCTGCCTGAATGCCTTTAGCCTCTACTGCTTTTTTGGCATTTTCGTACAACTTTTTACATCTCGGACAGCCCATGCCTAATATTTCTATCTTCATCTTTCACCTCTTTATTTAACCATATAACCGAAAATCATGCCGCTTATAGTCGCCATTATCACGACCAAGCTGACATATGTAACTGTCTTCTTTGTTCCTATAACACTCCTTATCACAAGCATATTTGGCAGGCTCAATGCCGGGCCTGCCAGAAGCAATGCCAGCGCCGGACCTTTTCCCATACCTGATCCTATTAACCCCTGCAGGATAGGCACTTCCGTAAGTGTGGCAAAATACATTAATGCCCCCGCGACCGACGCGAATAAATTTGACAAAAAAGAATTCCCTCCCACAGCCTGCTCAATAATCCACGACGGTATCAATCCTTCATGTCCCGGCCTTCCTAATAAAAGCCCTGCCGCTATAACACCTATGAGTAAAAGCGGCATTATCTGTTTTGCAAATGTCCACGAAGCCTGAGTCCAGTCTTTTAACTCATTTTTCTTAAACCATTTCGCCAGCGCAAATAAAAGTGTTAAAGACAAAACTGCTGTTATTACCCACTTTGAGGCATAAACCTGTGCCCATAATCCTATATCTCCTGGCTGCGGCTTGCCCCAGTTTATAAATACCAGGATGCCTACAATAGAAGCAAAATATACGGCATTTTTCCAGAGACTCCGAGCCTCTTTTTCTACCTCAAGTTGAAACTGCCCATTTACCTGCCTTGCTTTTTCTTCCTTGATAAATATAAGGTGCATTAAAAATCCTACAATTACACTGAAAAGCATTGCGCCTATTGCCCTTGCAAGGCCCAGCTCCCATCCAAGAACCCTTGCTGTCATGATGATAGCCAAGACATTTATGGCTGGGCCAGAATAAAGAAACGCTGTCGCAGGGCCCAGGCCTGCGCCTCTTTTATATATCCCTGAAAAAAGCGGCAGGACTGTGCATGAACAAACAGCGAGTATTGTGCCGGAGATAGAAGCAACGCTATACGCTAAAACCTTATTTGCCCTGGCGCCAAAATATTTGATAACTGACGCCTGGCTCACAAAAGTGGATATCGCGCCTGCGATAAAAAAAGCAGGCACAAGACACAACAAGACATGCTCCCTCGCATACCATCTCACAAGGGCCAATGCCTCAAATACAGGATTCCTGAAAGGCAACAATCCCATGGGAAAATAGAAACATCCCAAGAAAATAAAAAACATCAGTAAAAATTTTCTAAGTTCTTTCATTTTGCCCTTTTTAACACCTTACAGCATCCGCCTTCTATCTTTATTGCTTTGATATTTACTAACGCGTCTCCTATCTTTTGCCGCGCGGATGCGACTATCCGCGAAAACGTTGGCCTTGATATCTTCATCCCTTTTGCGGCATCTACCTGCCTCAGGCCTTCAAGATCAGCAAGCCGTATTGCCTCAAATTCATCAAGCGTCAAAGACACCCCCTCTATTTTATTTAAGGGCTTACAGAGCGGCCTGAAGCACCTTTCGCCTGGAACGCACTTTATCCAACGCGTCTTTTTTGGCCTCATGCGTTATCCTCCATTATGAACATTTGTTCATAACTATTTTAGCAAAAAGTATTGTTCAGTCAAGTAAAAAGCTTAACTTGACAAAACTTGGCATGTAAGAATCGTCAAGTTAACGCCCTTCGGGCGGACTTTGTAGGGGTCGGATTCATCCGACCCGCATCAACGGGCGTCATAAATGACGCCCCTACAACGACTTAAAGGAAATTCCTATACTATCAAGTTAAGGAGTGGTTGAATAGGGCCTGGAATTTTTTGATTTCTTTTTGGACGTCTTCGGATGTTACTACTGCGGAGATGGCGCATATGGCGTCTGCGCCAGCGGAAATGACTTCTTTCGCACTATCTAAGGTTATACCGCCTATAGCTGTTACAGGGATTTTGCAATGTTTTTTTATTTTTCTAATAAGGTCTGCGCCGCAAGGCTCACCTGCGTCTTTTTTTGTTGACGTTGAAAATACTGGGCTCACCCCCAAATAATCAGCGCCTTTTTTCTCAGCGAGAATAGCCTCTTTCAGATTGTGAACCGTCACGCCTATTATTTTATCCTTTCCCATAAGTTCACGCGCAGTTTCATACGGCATGTCACCCTGACCAAGATGCACGCCGTCTGCATCTATAGCCAAAGCTACCCCAACTCTGTCATTTATAATAAAAAGCGCTTTGCCCTTACATATTTCTTTGAGCTCCTTTGCCTCTTCAAGCATGTGATCGGTATCGTCAAGTTTGCTCCTATATTGGACAATAGTCACTTTGGCCTCTATGGCATTTTTTACATCGCTTAAGTTGCCTCTTTTGCTAAGCTCTGCGTCTGTTATAAAATAATATCCCTTTATCATTCTATTTTCTGCATCCTTTCAATTGTCTCTCTATCAAGTCTATAAATATTATCAAAGAGCTTCTCTTTGAATGTCGCAGGGCCTTTTGCCCCCTTTGCCGCAAGTTCTGCTGCTATGCCATAGATAGAGAGCGCGCCAGCCGCAGCCTCAGCCAGGTCCTTATGCACTGCGCTGAACGCGCCTATGACAGACGCAGCCATGCATCCTGTTCCCACAACATGCGTCATCATCTCATGGCCATTCCTGACAATAAAATGCCTGGCCTTATCAGCTATAATATCCTCTTTTCCCGTAATAACAACTATGGCGTTTCTTTGTCCTGCCAGCTGCCTGGCAAGTTCTACCAGATTCTTTTTGACCTCAGCAGAATCAACACCTTTTGTCTGCACATCCTCGCCTGCGATCCTGGCTATCTCTGAGGCATTTCCCTTTATAATATTAATCCTGGTTTCATTGAGCAGCTCAAAGGATTTTTCATCCCTTAATCTAGTCGCGCCTGCGCCGCACACATCAAGGACCACAGGTATGCCTTTTTTATTGGCTGAATGCGCCGCGATCTTCATTGATTCAATAAATTCTGGCGTAAGAGTCCCTATATTCAAAACAAGGCTGGATGCGAGATTCGCCATATCGCCTGATTCTTCCTTAGCATGCGCCATAACAGGAGACGCGCCCAACGCCTTTACTATATTTGCACAGTCATAAATAGTAACCCAGTTTGTAAGATGATGCACAAGCGGTTTCTCCGCGCGCACCCTTTCCAGAATGCTATATATATCCATTTTCCATTCTCCTTTTTCCTATAATTATACTACTCTGTAGCAGCTGCCTGAAGCAATTCTTTTGGTATACCTACAATCTTTTCCTTTGTAAGCCTGGCTACTTTTTGCCCTGAAACAAGCATGCCGCCAAAAGTCGGTCCCATGCGTGGAATTCCAAAAGCAGTAGAAACTGCCATGCCGCAAACTAAAAGGCCCGGGTAAATCTCGCCAGTATGTTCAACTACTAAGTCTTCTGAACTATTAACATCCATAGGCCCGTATTCTTTTAGCTTCAATAGATTCCTTCTTTCCAAACTCTTACAAACATGCGCATCGTGCCCGGTAGCATCAATAACTACTTTTGACTCCATGGAAATAGGGTCCACACATGTAATCTGCCTCGGAAGAGCTGAAACAGGCGTCCAATTTATAACCACGCCTTCCACCTTGTTATTTCGTAAAACCACGTCGTCAAACTTTGTCATGTTTAGAATCCTCGCGCCAGCATCACACGCGGCTGAGATCAATTTTGAACATGCATTCGGCCCATCTGCTGTAAATAAACCCGTCTCGGCTTCTTTATAAGGAATCTTTAATTCATCCAAAATTTCATTTGCTGGCGCGCGAAATGTCAATGTATTCATCAAATACCCGCCAATCCAAAAACCACCGCCTAAATAATTGTTTGCCTCAATAACCAATGTCTTTACTCCATCCCTAGCCAAATCCCTTGCTGCAATAAGTCCGCTCGGCCCGCCGCCTACGATAATCACATCTGATATAATGTAATCCTCGAACCACGCGGTGAATTCTTTTAGGATCGCCTTGGTAATTTTTGCTTCGCTTACACTGTGGAACATACACACCTCCTCTTTTAAAGATCCTTCGGATTTTCCTGTTCGTCACATCCTCAGGATTAATTCGCACTTATCATCTGCCTAAGGCAGATGATGTGCTCATTAAAAAACCCTTACGCCACCATAGCATAAGGGTTAAATCCCTTCCCATATTCTTCCTACGCTGGCATTATCCAGTTCAGGTTCTTTGGGTAATCCGCTATAGCGGAACTCTCAGGCCGCAATACGACCTCCCCTCTACAGGTTATATTAGAACATACCTCTTAACTTTTTGTCAATTTAAATATGGCGATTGCTTTTCTTTTATCTTCTCTATGTATTTTGCGGGGTCTTTACTAAATTCATCTATACAGCCCGCGCAGCAGAAATTATAAATCTTGCCCTCGTATTCATAGGATGCCTTCATCTCTTCGCTGATTTCCTCTCCTGAAACAGGGCAGATCTTATTGCCGACATCCACAGGTCCTTCCTGTGCACTCTGCATATCGCCTTCCTGCGCCATTTCATTACTATGCATGGCGTGTTCAGCCTCTGCAAACACCAAAGGCGCGGCAAAAAATACCACTACCGTTAAAACAAATATTATTATTTTCATCTCTACCCCTTTCTTTTCTCTTTCAAAAACTCTCTCTCCTTTATCCAGCAATATAAAACAGGCACGAGGATCATGTTGGACAAAGTCGCTGTAATAAGCCCGCCCACTGTAGGCGAGGCCATTGGTTTCATGATCTCAGAACCTGCCCCTGTAGAAATCATAACAGGGACAAGCGCTATAATCGTAGTCATGGTTGTCATCATGGCAGGCCGTATCCTTAAAAGCCCTCCTTCTATTACGGTTTTTCTTATATCTTCCACTGATTCCGGTATCTTTTTCCTGAATAGACCATCCAGGCACGATAAAAGCACCACTGCGTTGTCAGTGGCCACTCCGAAAAGCGCGATAAACCCTACCCACACAGCAGTGGAAAATTTAAATCCCATGAAAAATAAGAGTATTATCCCGCCCATCAAAGATACAGGTATGCCGCTTGAAAGAATAAGAAGCACGCTGAAAGACTTAAACGCCATGTACAAAAGTAAAAGGATCACGATAATGCATATGATTAAAGAAGGTATGAGCTTTTTGCGCGACTCCATCTCTGACTCGAACTGGCCTGACCACGATATAAAATATCCCGGCGGCAATTTAATCCTTCCGCTTTTTATTTCATCATTCACCGCCTTTTTTGCCAGGTTCACAAAGTCAATCAGCCCTATCTTGTCCTGATTTACATTTATAAATATCCTCGCGTAAGGCAGGGTGTTTTCTGAAGATATCATGGCAGGGCCTGGCGTCCTTTTCAGTTTCGCGACCTGGACGAGCGGAATATGTTCTCCTGAAGGAGAAGGCACAAATATCCGTTCAAGCGCTTCCGGGCTATCGCGCAGTTCCCTCATGTAGCGTACCCTCACAGGATAACGTTCTCTTCCTTCCACTGTCTCTGTGAGATTCATGCCTCCTATAGCTGTCATAACAATATCCTGTATAGTACCTATTTCAATCCCATAGCGGGCTGCCGCTTCTCTATCTATCTCTATTTCAAAATAAGGCCTGCCGCCAAATCTTTCCGCGTAAGGAGACACAGCGCCTTTAACATTACTAATAACCTCTTCCAGCTGGATGGCAATCTCTTCTATCTTCTTAAGATCATTACCAAATACCTTTACTCCAACAGGTGTCTGTATACCTGTTGCGAGCATATCAATCCTGTTTCTTATAGGCTGTGTCATTATAGGGCTCACGCCAGGCATGCGGGTTGATTCCTGTATGTCAGATATAAGGCGCTGCCTGTCAGAATAAGCCCAGTCCCTCAGCGGGCTGATTTTTTTGACTACTGTAAAAATACTTTTGCCGATAAAAGGTACCCTGTAAAAAAAAGAATCAGCTATAGTCCTCGGTATCCTGTCCTTTAGATGTATGATGGTCTCGAGCATGATTATAGGTGCCGGATCAGTAGCTGTCTCTGCCCTGCCGAGTTTACCTACGACCCATTCTACCTTATCAGGAAATTCATTCTTTATGATAATATCCTGCTTCTGCATCACCTCCATTACTTGCGTTAATGAAACGCCTGGAAACAGGACTGGCATGAATAAGAGATCACCCTCATTTAAAGGAGGCATGAATTCCTGTTTCATCAAGGACGCGAAAATCCCGCCCACCAGTAAAACACCGAGGGCTATCACAACAACTGTTTTTTTCTTTGAGAGGGCCCATCTTATGGCCGGCGAGTAGATCCTGCGTAAAAATCTTGACGTGGCATTGTCTTCAGGCAGGCGTAATCTCCCCTTTAAAAAAATATAACAAAGCGTGGGAAGAAGTGTCAGCGCAATTACAGCAGCCCCTATCATGGCAAAGGTCTTGGTAAAGGCAAGGGGTCTAAAGAGCTTACCTGCCTGGCCCGTTAAGACAAAAACAGGTATAAAGCCGATGATCGTGGTGAGAAGCGCGAAAAGAACTGGTTTACCCACCTCCTGCGCGGCGTCAATACATACGCTCAGGCGTTCTTCAGGAGGTAGTTTAGGAAGTTTTCTTTCGTTCCTGCGCTCTGCCAGGCGACGGTAAATATTTTCAACAAGCACGCACCCTGAATCTACCATAACTCCTATTGCTATGGCAATGCCGCCCAATGACATGATATTCGCATCTACATTGAACTGTCGCATCAATATAAACGCTATCAGGACACCTATAGGAAGCACCATTGATATAATGATACTGCCCCAGAAATGAAGCAGAAATATTACAATAACAAATACTGTTATGAGGATTTCCTGCGTTAGGGCGCCGCGAAGCGTATTTATGGAACGTAGAATAAGGCCTGTTCTGTCATAAAACGGCACGATCCTCACCCCTGGCGGAAGCCCGACTGATAATTCTTTTATCTTTTTCTTTATACTTTCTATTACTTTGAGCGGGTTTTCCCCATATCTCATTACAACAACGCCGCCTGTAACTTCCTTGCCTGCGCGGTCTAACGCGCCTCTCCTGAAGTCCGGCCCAAGGTTCACCGTGCCTATATTTTTTATATATAGAGGCGTACCCTGATGTTCGCCTATCACTATGTTTTCTATATCCTCTACCTTTTTTATAAAACCAAGGCCGCGGATTATAAACTCAACTCCTCCTTCTTCAAATACCTTCGCGCCCACGTCTACGTTTGAGCGTTTGACAGCCGAGAGGACATCAGTAATCCTGATGTCATAGGAGAGCAGTTTATTCGGGTCCAAGTCTATCTGATATTGTTTCACATACCCGCCTACTGAGCCTACTTCAGAAACGCCATATACAGCATTAAGCTGATACCTTACATACCAGTCCTGAATAGTACGCAGTTCAGAGAGGTCATGCCTTGATTCTATTAATGGTTTTCCGTCACTAGGGCATTTGCCTGGTTTTTCATAAGCTACCTGAGGATGGAGAGGACAATAAAATCCATTCTCCACTGTATACCAGAATATCTGGCCTATAGCTGTGGCATCAGGCCCCAGGGTTACCTCTGCTCCTTCAGGCATATCTGAAACAGCAAAGTTGAGCCTTTCGAGAACGCGTGTCCTTGCCCAGTAATAATCAACGCCTTCTTTAAAAATAAGATTCACCATGCCAAAACCAAAGGCAGAACTCGAGCGCAATACCTTGACCCCTGGCGTGCCCATGAGCCGAGTGGTCAATGGATATATCACCTGGTCTTCAATATCCTTAGGGCTCCTTCCCGGCCAGTCAGCATATACAATTACCTGAAGCTCTCCTATATCAGGGATAGCGTCTATGGGTGTTTCTCTCATAGAAGAAAAACCCCAGAAGACAATAAGCGCGAATGTCGATAAGACGAGGAACCTGTTCTTAAGACAACCTTCTATAATCTTGTCTATCATTTTTTATCCTCCAGCGATCCGCCGTATGCTGAAGACGCGACGCCTGATATCTGACTCTGCGAATCTATGAGAAAATTTGCCTTTGTCACAATCTCTTCTCCCTCGGCTAGACCTTTAAGGATAGGATAGAGCCTGATTTTTTTATTGTCTATCGTAGCTACTGCCTCAGGCCCTGTCTCAACGAGCCTGGCCTGATATTCCCCCTCGCCCTTATCAACCCACACGATCTTCCTTAACCCCGTGTCTAAAACAGCCTCTTTAGGAATCGCTAAGACACTTTCCTGGCCGTCCTTTGTCTTATACACGATCATGATAACAACATCCACGTACATCTCTGGCTTTAATTCCAGGTCCGGGTTATCCACGCTCGCCCTGAATCTTAAAGACCTGGTCTTTGGGTCAAGTACAGGGTTTACTGAAGATATAACACCGCCAAACTCCTCGCCAGGCAAGCTCGGAGTCGTAACCTTTACTTTTTCACCTGTTTTTATCCAGCCGAGTTCATATTCATACACATCCCCGTAAATCCACATCTTCTCCTCCGGAAGAATCAGATTAGTCTGGACCTGTTTTTTCTCTTCGAGATCCTTTATCTGATCTTCGCCAAGACCCAGCAATCTCAATTTTCTCCTGGAGGATTCTACCAGGTTAAGCGAACGCTCGCTTATCTCTTCAATGTTTCCTTCCCGGATCTTGTCATAAGCCTTTACAGCGGATATAAACTCATCCTGCGCTATTGCCATGTCAGGATCATACGCCACTTTGCCGACTGTCCGTATCTCTTTACTGAGAGATAGTTTCCTTACAGGCTCTGTAGCAACACCTGCCAATTGCGCCTGGGTTTTATTTATCCTGACCCTTCCCACAACGCCTTCTTCCCTGGCAGGAGTTTCCTCTTCTTCGTAAACAGGGATATAGCCCATGCCCATTGAATCCTTAGCGGGCGCCTTGGAGGTAAGGCTTGGATTCATCGGGTTTCTATAAAAAAGGACCTTTTTCTCTTTTTTGGCCGGAGCGCCTTTTAATCTTTCCGCCTCCTCCCTGCTCAATCTTTTCAACGGCATACCGCATACCGGACATGTCTTTATCTCAGTCCCCTCGATATAAAATACGTGCTCCGCTCCTTCCATGCCGCAGCCATAGTACTGGCTATCTTCTTCCTTATAGACAGGGGTTAAATTCATGTTACAGATCGGGCAGTTCTTATTACCTTTATTATATTCTTCGGGCGAGACCTTTACGCTGGGGTGCATGCCGCAGGTGTAGTATAGGGGCTTGGGGTTAGTGGATCGGGTATCGTCCATTTTTGTCTGTGTGCAGCCTGTAAGTATAAAAATACTGCTGAAAAAAACTGCTATAAAGAACATTACAAAAACATTTTTCTTTACCATAAATACCTCCGCTAAAAACACGATTCACGAACAACGAATCACGATTACAAATCCCTCCCCACGACTCTCTCTAAATACGCAATCGACTTCTGGTAATCAACAATCGCCTTGTAATACGCAAGGCGGGTCTGTAAAAGCATCCTCTCAGAGTCAAGCCAGTTTAAAAAATCCACCTTCCCTGTCTCGTATCCTGTACGGGCAGCCTCAAATGCCTGCTCTGTCTGCGGGACCAGCGCAGTTTTATAAAGAGACACTATCTCCTTGTATGTATTTATTTTAAAATACAGGTCATCAACTTCATATCCCACTGAGTTTTTTTCGCCTTCGTAATCCTTTTTCGCGGCTTCGAGCATGGCCTTTTTTTCCTTGAGCTGTGCATTGAGCTTATTGAACCATATGGGGAGATTTATGCTCACCATGGCCATCCACGCGTCCTTACCGTCGTCTATTTGCGTGGTGGATCCGCTGCCTATCTCGGTGTAGTCTACCCCTAAAGTAAAATCAGGAAAATAATCTAATCTTGCCAGAAACTTTTCATATTCAGCCTTTTTTATCTCAAGACCTGCCGCCAATAGTTCCTGTCTTGACTCTCTGGCCATGTCCCTTAGCTGGGATAACTCGTATTTAAAATCTGCTGGTTCGACTGATCCTGTCCTGCCTAGTAATGTGCCCTGGGGCCTATTGAGGATAGAATTCAACATTGCCTGGATATTATTCCTGTTTTCTTTTAATTGAAACAGCCGTTCTATTAGTTTGGAAAGTTCTACCTGAGCCTTAATCACGTCCTGCTGTGAAACCAGGTTGGATTCGTATTTTCTCTGCGCGGCTTTTTCCAGGGTTTCCATTATTAGTTTTTCCTCTTCTGTCACCTGTATAGCCCTATCCACCCAGAAAACATCATAATACAAAAATTTGACATTTTTAATAACTTCTCTTTTTTCAGCCTCATATTTTTCCTTGAGCATTTCGGCGGATTTACCTTGAGATCTTGCCTTAAGGCCCAATTTGCCCGGAAAAGGGAACATCTGGGAGACGCTGTATTTATTGTCTATGGGACCGAGCTTTGTCTCAACCGGATCACCCAGCCCGGAAAAACTCGCCATGGGGTCAGGCAGAGTGGAAACTTCAGTTATTTTGAATTCCGAAGCCTTCCAGTTATTGTAAGATGCCTGTATCTTTGGGTTATTATTTAATGCCTCTTCAATAAGCGCGTCAAGGGTCACCGCTTCTTCTGGATAGGCATATCCCGCTAAAAGGCCTAACCCGATTATCAAAAATAATATGGGTACCTTCATATCAGGGACTCCTTCTAAATCTTTGTATTAACCCGACAATCTCGTTTAACTTCTGTTCCTTCTCCGAGCCTGATTTTCCTTTTAATGCATTGACAAAACATCCATTGATGTGCTTTTTGAATATATTGTCCTCTACCCTGTATAACGCGCCTATGATAGAGTGTATCTGGGTGATGATATCAACGCAATACCTTTTATCCTCTATCATCCCCTGGATGCCCCTGACCTGGCCTTCTATCCTCCTGAGGGCCTGCAGCTGCTCTTCATGAGTAGTCTTCTGTTCCATTACAATTTCCTCCCACTATTGTGGTATACCATACCCCCTTATCCTATGTCAAGGGCTAAAAATAAAAATGTCTCTTCTTCTATTAGAATAACACAGGGTTTTCCAGGGACTTACTTTACAAAGGCACCGAAGAGACCGGCGGCTACTATGATGATTGTAGGGTGAAGCTTGGTGAAGGAAAAAAGTAAAAACGAGACAGAGATTATCAGTATATTCCTCAGCGACACTAATTGAGACGCACTCACGAGCTGAAATGCCACAGCGAGAATCATGGCAAACATCACAAGTTGAATCACATTAAATGCACCCTGGACACTTGGTAGATCCTTATATCTGGCATACAGGGATGAGGCAAAGATTATCAAACTCAGCGGCCCCAGGAGATTTCCTAAATTTGCAACTATTGCGCCCTGGATACCGGCTATTTTAAAACCAGTATAGGTTGCAAACTTTATTGATATAGCACCAGGAAATATCCTGACCATACCCATGACATCCAGAAATTCATTCTTTGTCAGCCAGCTGTATTTATGAACGACCTCTCTTTCTATAAGAGGAAGGAACGAATACGCCCCGCCAATAGCAAATAATCCTATTCTCAGGAATGAAAGGAAAAGGTTCAGTAGAATCACTTAGTGTTCCCTTCCAACAACCATATCCAGGCCATGCGGCAGGCCTTCCAGCACAGCCTCTAAAGACTCCTTTGCGCCCCTGGTGCTGCCAGGTAGATTAAGTATCAATGTCTTTCCTCTGATACCTGAGATGCCCCTTGAAAGCATTGCCCTTTTGGTGAGGCCGAGGCAAAGTGTGCGCATCGCTTCAGGGATCCCCGGAACCTCCTTTTCAATAACCTCTTTTGTGGCCTCAGGGGTAACATCCCTTGTAGTAAATCCTGTCCCGCCATTTGTAAGAACAAGATCCACCTTTAATTCATCACAATAATTTTTAAGCCTCTCTTTGATCATCTCCGGCTCATCAGGGATTATTTCATACTTTACCACATCACCTGGAAGATTCTTAATGATATCCTGGACAATCTTACCGCTCTCATCTTCACGCTGGCCTTTTGAACATTTATCACTTATTGTTAATACTGCTACAGAGTATCCCTCGACTCGCTTCGCTTGCTCGGGACTCCGCTCACTTCGTTCACTTCGTGTCATTTTGCTACCTCCAATCTATCCTTTGGTTTAATAACACCGCCTTTTAAGACCTTAGCGAATAT